>DQLG01000586.1 GCA_015660315.1 Candidatus Latescibacterota bacterium | reverse complement strand
CGCCGATCCCCCCGGTAAAGCTGATCGCATCCAATCCACCCATCTCGACTACAAAACTACCCAACCAATCGCGCGCCGAGGTCGCCAATACTTCTATCGCCAGTTGACAACGCGCATCGCCCTTGGCCGCCCCCTCCTGAATATCACGCACATCGTTATAACCGCTGATGCCCAACAAACCGCCCTCGTTTGCGCATTGATCCAGCACCTCGGCAAAAGACCGCCCTTCATTGCGCATCACCAAATCCAACGCATAGGGATCCAAGTCGCCAATGCGGTTGTTCTGCGGCAGCCCTCCTTGCGGGCTCAGCCCGTGCGAAGCGCCCTGCGAAACCCCCGCTTTGACCGCACACAGCGACGACGATCCGCCCAAATGCATATTGACATGCTTGAGATCGGTGCGCCCTTCCAACTCGGCAACCTTCTCGGCCGCATAACGATGGCTCGCCCCGTGAAAACCATAGCGCTGCACCCCGTATTTCTCATACCATTCATAGGGCACCGCATAGAACTTGCGACGATGCGGCATCGTCCCATGGAACGCCGTCTCAAAACAACCGATGCGCCGCGCCGCGGGTGCGACCCGCTCAAACTGCTGGATCGCCGCCACATAGGCCGGGTTGTGCGCCGGCGCCAACGGATAAAAGTCCTCCATCCGCCCGATCACATCCGCATCCAATTCAACCACCCCCGAAATACTGCGTGCATGCACCGCCTTAAAACCCACCGCATCCAACTCCTCCACCGACGCCAGCACCCCACCTTCCGCCAGACGCACCAACGCCTCATCAATGGCCGCGGCGTGGTCGGGCAGAGTGACCGCCTGCTCGACGGCTTCGCCCTCGCCAATCTGAAACTTGTGCACCGACCCCTCGCCGCCAATGCGATCCATGCCCCCCTGCGCCAAAACCTGCTCGTCGGGCATCGAAAAGACTTTGTACTTGAACGAAGTGCTACCGAGATTGGACACCAGGACTTTCATCGACATCTCCTACAACCTATAAACGCCAATCGGAAAATTAACAGGAACACGGAAAAAGATGTACTATTCAGAACTAACATAGAATTACTGGGAGTCTACCGAAGGTTTTTCCAAAACAATAACATAATCACCGAGAGCTGAACGGGGTATTCCCCACAACGGCTTTGCAGTGCCCTCGGAGCCGACCAGGGATGATCGGCGAGAATGAGCTAAGGGGAATTACCCGGTTCAGCCCGTCGACAGTATTAGGGTCGAGCTGGGCTCCCATCCGGTAATCGCGTCTGCGTCCACTGAATAACCTCGTTCGAGCAAGGATACTTCGCCGCCAACTCCTCGTCGATATCGATCCCCAAACCCGCGCCTTCGCTCGGATACAAATACCCGTTGCGCACCTCTGGCAAGCCTGGAAACATATCGTAGACCAATTCGTTGAACCGGCACCATTCCTGAATCCCGAAGTTAGGCGCCCATAGATCCAAATGCAGATTCGCCGCGTGCCCCACCGGCGAAGTATCGCCCGGGCCGTGCCAGGCGGTACGCACCCCGTACATATTGCCGAAGGCCGCAACATTGCGCGCCGGAGTAATGCCGCCCATCTGGCTGACGTGCATGCGCATGAAATCAATTAAGCGGCCCTCGATCAACGGCCGCCACTCGTGCGGGTGATTGAACAGTTCGCCCATCGCCAGCGGCGTCGAGCACTGCTCGCGGATATTCTTGAACCAGTCGTTGTCCTCCGGCGCTAGCGCGTCCTCCAAAAAGAACAACTTGAACTGCTCCATATCCTTGGCGAAACCCACAGCTTCGATCGGCTGCAGGCGCTCGTGGATATCGTGGCAAAGCTCCACTTCAAAACCGAGTTCTGAGCGAATATGCTCGAACATCCGTAGATGGTTCATCATATACTCTTTGCGGTGGTAATAGGCACCGTCGGGGGCGCCCTCCGGCTTGGCTAGGTTCGACGCCTTGCCGCCGTAGCCACCCATCTGGCAGCGGATATAGCGATAACCCTCTTCCTCGAAACCGCGGATGCTGTCGACCACCGCCTCGGGCGTATCGCCACCGGCATGGCCATAAACGGCCGCCCCCTCGCGGCACTTGCCGCCCAACAATTGATAAACCGGCATCCCTGCTCGTTTGCCTTTGATATCCCACAGCGCCTGATCGACCCCGGAAATGGCATTGTTGAGCACCGGACCGTTGCGCCAATAGCTATTGACCGCCGACATCTGCCAGATCTCCTCGATACGGTCGACGTCGCGGCCGATGAGAAAGGGCTTCAGATGATGTTCGATCGCCGCGTGCACAGCCTCGAAACGCTGGGTAAAGGTCGCGCAACCCAAACCATAGAGGCCATCGTCCGAAGTGATGATCTTGACAATGACCAGCTTGGATCCAGCCGGTTGCGTGAGAATCGTTTTGATGTCTTTGATAGTGACGGGCATATCGTCTCCTACATATTTGAATTAGATGCTTAGCTATCTTATTCTGCACATATTATTCTGCACATATATCGGCCTTCCTGTCAAGACCGGACGATGCGCAGAGAATAAGCGGCGGCCGGGCGGGGAGATCTCTTTATTAATCGACTAGGCCAGCAAACACCGACAGCGACGAGCAATCCCTCGACCAGTTCGCGACACTCAAACACCAGGCGCTGGAGAAGGAATTCGTATTCAGCCGAGTCCGCGATGAAGTCTGAAAAATGCGCGACGCCGAGGGCTTGTCCGCATGGCCGATCTCCAGACCCTGAGACCAACCACAACTAGGTGCTCAAGCGCGAAATAGGTCAACGGCAACAGACCGACGAGGCCCTGATCGCACAGCCTATCGGTCAGCAGGCGCAGATTGGCCAGCGTGTCGTCGACGATAAGGATATCGCACCTGGAATTGGCAGAAGACTCTTGGATCATAATCTCAAGTAGAACAAAAACGCACGAGACAGCCACCCGGCACACCGGATCCTTGTCAGGCTGGGCGGCTGCCTTTAGTTTAGCCCCAACCTGCGTTGCGCCGCAGACCATGCAACACGCAGGCAAATGGTTCGGAAAAAGGCCGTCCGCAACAAGCGAAGCCCTCTTCCGCGTTGGTCACACCACTCCCGTAAAGCGCACTTATGAACTCGTTGCATGCACTGGTTCTCGGCCTGGTCCAAGGCCTGACCGAATTCCTGCCCATCAGCAGCACCGCTCACTTACGGGTGGTGCCGCACTTCCTCGGCTGGGACGACCCTGGCGCCGCCTTTTCGGCCACGATCCAGCTGGGCACCTTGTTCGCCGTATTCGCCTACTTTGCCGCCGATATCAAGGAACTGGTCCTCGCGGCGCTGCAAGGGCTGTGGCGCCGCGACCTCAACCACAGCCCGTCCTGCCGCCTGGCCTGGTCGATCGTCCCAGGCACCTTGCCCATCGGCATACTCGGCCTCACCTTCAAGGACTTTATCGAGACCGAAGCTCGCGGCCTGCCGATCATCGCCTCAACCCTGATCGTGCTGGCGCTCTTCTTGATGCTCGCCGAACGCCGTGGCCGCCGTGAACTTTCGATGCAGGATCTGGGCTTCTGGCAAATACAGATCATTGGCCTGTGCCAAGCCCTCGCCCTCGTGCCCGGCTGTTCGCGCTCCGGATCAACGATCATGGGCGGGCTCTTTATCGGCCTCAAACGCGAAGAGGCCGCCCGCTTTTCCTTCTTGCTCGGCCTGCCCGCCATCGGCGCCAGCGGCCTACTGGAGTTTCTCGACCTGCTCGAAGGAGGCCTGGCGGGCACCGGACTAATAAACCTCGGCCTCGGTATCCTCGCCGCCGCCGTCAGCGGCTACTTGTCTATCGGCTTGCTGCTGCGCTTTTTGCAACGCCACGGCACCGACTCTTTCTCCGTCTACCGCATCTTATTGGGCGGCGTCATTCTCTATTCCATCTACGGCTAATACCTCAAGGAGCCACTCCATGTATCCGAATCCGCTCAAGCAACGCCTCAGAGACGGCGAAATTATCCTCGGTTCCGCCCTGCCAGCGCCTTCGCCGCACGCGGCCGGTACCGTACTCGACACCAACCCCGACTTCCTCTGGGCCGATACAGAACATATGCCCTACGGCACGGAAGTCCTCGATTCGATCCTGGTCCTGTCCAGGATGCGCGGCGTCGCGCCGATGGTCCGCGTCGCTTGGAACGACCCGGCGCTGATTAAGAAGGCCTACGACGCCGGCGCCGTCGCGGTGATGGTCCCGCAGGTTGACACCGCCGAGGCTGCCGCGCTCGCCGTCGAACGTGCCCGTTACGCGCCACAAGGCAAGCGCGGTATCACGCCGATGTGGACCAAAATCGCTGGCGCCGATTGGAACGAGGTGATCAAGACCGCCAATGAAGAAACCGTACTAGTCCTGCAACTCGAAAGCCAAGAGGCCTATAACAACCTCGACGAAATCAAAAAAGTACCGGGCATCGACGTGATCTTCGTCGGTCCGCTCGACCTCTCGGCCACTGTCGGCACGATCACCGACACCGGCTCGAAGCAGGTCCAGGAGATCATGCAAGACGTACCTCGCCGCCTAGAAGGCACGGGTATCGTTACCGGCACGACCTTGGTCGACGTAGCTGAGATGCAGGAAAAAATTCGCTGGGGCTATCGCTATATCAACGTCGGCAACGCGCTAGGCTACGGGGCGCAGGCGCTCGCCGGCCACCTAAAAACGCTGCGCGCCGACCCGCGCGGCGAAAAATAACCAGAGGTAGATCATGGGCCTGCACATTACCTGGTGCCCTGGTTGATCATGGAAGACGCGCCCTTAACATTAATGGCACCGGGCTTCAACGAAATTGACCGGCGTTATAGCCCACGCGCCGGTGCCTATTATCTCGACTTGCGCACATCCGCAACGAGAGCCAAATGCGATTCAACGGCATCTGTCTATCCTCGAATCGCATAAAAGACCGGTGCGCGTTTTATATCGCAATCCTGCAATCCGAACCCAGCGGCGACGAAAATTGGTGGAGCGACTTCGATGGTCTGCCCGGCAGTCGTTTCACCATATGCAGCGCGCAGGGCATGGAAGAGATGGCCCCCGACGGCATGAGCAACTCGGGCACCGGCGGCTATACGATAAAACTTGAAGTCGACGATGTCGACGTAGAATACGAGCGACTGCAAACACTGGGCGTCGCGATCGTCAAACCGCGACCACCCTCAAAGAGCACACCTGCCTCTACGCCTGCCTTGACCGCCGCATGGACACCGACTTACAGTCGCGACGAAGCACCACATCACCGCGACCTGGCACAACGCCAACTCGGGTAATGAGGACCGTCTACGCAGAAGTCTATATCGACGAGATACGACGCGGTTGGAGGGAGGGTTACCACACCAGGTAACATGGGACATCACCGAGCTGAAAATCGGTTTAGGACAGCGCTACCGCAGCAAGATCGCCGATGGTCCCCATAAAATCGCCAGGGGGGACGACGATCTTGAAGCGAAGCGAAGTGTTATCGAACATCCGGCACCGCTTATTTGATCGTCGTGGCGATCAGCTTGATGGCCGGGGCCAGGTCTAAGCCCTCGACTTTGGCCGCGCGCTGATTGATGATCAACCGCGGGACCCCCTTTTTGAGATGAGTGCCCATCGACAGCCCCTGCTTGACCAAGTCGGCATTACCGCCCAACGACAGCAGTTTCTTACCACGCGTCACCTGTTGCAGCGAGGATAGTGCGCCCTTCGCAGATGGATCGACGAAGAGCACGTTGAATTCGCCGGCATCGGCCTTTTGCAGCAGATCCTTGACGTTTTTGAACTCCGCCGCGAAAGCCGTCACCGCCAGGCCCTTGACCTTGGACGCGCCCGCCGTGGTAAACGCTGCCGCGGTCTTGCCCGCCGTTTCGGCCGCACCCTGATGCACCACCAAGATACGGATGCCCTCGGGCACGCGATTCTTCAGAGCGCGGTCATAACCCAGGGCCTTGAGCAGCAAATTCGCCTGCTTATCCGCAGGGATGGCGTCTTGCGCGCCTATAACGGCTGGCAGCATTAGCAGGACCACAAGGGCCACTGAGCACAGCCGGTTATTGCCGTGCATATCGAGACTCCTTTCCCTTATGATCTAGAATTCACTGGTCAAGCTGATACTGATGGCGTCGTTGTCCAAGTCGGCCAAATCATCCGACTCGCCCTGTACGACATAACCAAAACGCCCGGTAAACGCGTCGGTTATAAAGACCTTGAGGCCGACACCGATTTGGTCCCGGGTCAGGGTCTGACCGGCCAAATTTTCTTCCTCGGCCATACTGTAGCGAGCAATCAGGCTGAAAGCTTTGAAACGTTCGGCGTCGCGCTTGATAGTATATGAAGGCTCGACGGTCATGCCGGTGCGGGCGATCTCCGCTACCGGTGCCCCGATAAGCTCTTCGGTCGAGCTGTAGAAATACGAGCGCAGCCCTAAACCATTGATGTCAATAGTCAAGTCGGGGCCGAAAGCGGTGAAATCGGCCGCATACTGGAATTCTGGAGGCAGCCCTATAGTGGAATCGACATGGGGGCCGTCGCGCAACTGACCGCTGGCAAAGCTGACTCCCAATTCCGCGTCGAGACCTCCCAGAACCGCTAGACCAAGGCGCCCCGTGACGGTGCGGTTGCCATTGGCATCAGCACCCGTTTTTCGCACGACGGCGGGCATGTGAAAACCCGGCGCGCCATTTCCGACCGACAGCGCAAAGTTGAGTCCCATCATCGAGGACAACACGAGCTCGCCTTCGAGCATCACGCCAACTTCATTGTAATGTGCCGGTACAACCTCGGTCGCAGCGGGCGACAATAGCGAGAAACGGTTGACCGCGCTAAACCATTCGTCGTTGTGGATGCCGAAGGGCCACCAGTAACGACCACCGATCAGGCGCAGGCCCAAGTTCTCGTTGCCGACGAACTCACCTAGGTCCCAACTCATCTTGGCTTCAGTGATCACAGGGTCCGTCGCATCGCCGACAAAGTGAATCTCAATGATACTACCGACCCCGTCGAGCGGCTCGCCGCCGACAAAAAGCGCCGCGTCG
>DQLG01000854.1 GCA_015660315.1 Candidatus Latescibacterota bacterium | reverse complement strand
ACCGCCAGAGCATCAAGCTGCGCGAAACCGACACTGTCTCCGAACAGGCCCTGCGCGATGACGCCTATGAGTTCGCCCGCGCCCGCGCCAAATTAAACGGGCTCAAGGCGCAAGTCGACAATCTCTTGATCCGCGCGCCCTTTCCCGGACACATCATCCAAACCTTCACTTCGGTAGGTCAATGGGTGTCCCGCGGCGGTGATATCGCACGGATCATATACACCGATACCGTCCGTGTCTATGTAAATGTTCCCGAACAACACATTTCGCACTTGGAACTGGGCGCCGAAGCCGAAATTTCTATCGATGCCCTCGGCGGGGCACCCGTGAAGGGCCGCATCATCGCCATTCTCGCCGAAGGCTACCAGGAATCGCGCACGTTCCCCGTCGTCGTTCAGACGGCCAACCCCGACGGCATGATGCGCAGCAATATGTCGGCTCGGGTGCAATTCCGCATCGCCAAGGAACCGGAATCCGTACTCGTGCACAAAGATGCCTTAGTCTCCGGCCCGATGGGCCAGGTGGTCTATCTTGCACGCGACGGCAAAGCGATTAGCCGCCCCGTTCAAACTGGCCTCGCCCACCAGGGCTTTGTCGCGGTGAGTGGTGACTTGCAAGCCGGCGATCTAGCCGTCGTCCGCGGCAACGAACGACTGCGGGACGGCCAGGACATCCGCATTATCCGAAAACACCAATAACCGGTCCGCCATGAAAATCGTCGACTCCGCTATTAAAAGACCGGTAAGCGTTATCGTCGGAGTGCTATTTATCACGCTCTTCGGCCTATTATCGCTTTTCCGCATCCCCGTCCAACTCACCCCCGACGTCGATCGCCCGATCATCACCGTCACCACCACCTGGCCGGGCGCGAGCCCCGAGGAGGTCGAGCAGGAGATCATCCAGCGCCAGGAAGAACAGCTCAAGAGTGTCGAGGGCTTGGTGCAGATGACCAGCGACAGCAATGACAGCCGCGGGGTCGTTACCCTCGAATTCAGTGTCGGCATCGACCCCGACGCCGTACTGCTCAAAGTCTCCAACAAGCTCAACCAGGTCTTCGGCTACCCGCTCGACGCCGAACGCCCAGTGCTCTCGGCCGGGGGTACAGGGCCGGGCGGCGCCATCACCTGGCTTATTCTCGATGCATTACCCGGTTACGATGAACTTGATGTCGAACTCTACCGCGACTTCGCCGAAGACGTAATCAAGACTGCCATCGAACGCGTGCCCGGCGTTGCCCAGAGCAGCGTCTACGGCGGTTACGACCGCGAATTACAGGTCATCGTTGACCCGCAAGCGCTGGCTGCCCGCCAGCTCACCGTACAAGACATGGCAACAGCCCTCACCCGCGAGAACGCCAATATTAGCGCCGGCGCCTTTGATGAGGGCAAGCGCCGCTATATCGTGCGCACTGTCGGCCAATTCCACGATCCGACCGACGTCGAAAAGGTCGTCATCCGCGGCGGCGACGGCACGAGGGTCACCATCGACGAGATCGCGCGCACCAAACTAGGTTATGTGCGCGCAGGAGCCGCGGTACGACAAAAGGGCCGCCCCGCCATCGCCATCAACGCCCAGCGCGAAACCGGCGCCAACGTACTCGAAGTGATGGATGGCATTCGCCAAACGATAGACGAACTCAACAGCGGCCCACTCGCCCGTGAAAATCTCTTTCTCAAACAGGTCTACGACGAGACCGACTATATTGAGAGCGCTATCGGACTAGTGCGCTCCAATATCCTCGTCGGCGGCGGCTTAGCTGTCGCAGTACTGTTTGTCTTCTTACGCAGCTTCAGCACCGTCGCCATTATCGCCACTGCCATCCCAATCTCGATCGTCGGTACCTTTTTAGCGATGTCGCTTTTGGGCCGCAATATAAACGTGATCAGCCTGGCGGGCATGAGCTTCGCGGTGGGCATGGTCGTCGATAACGCCATAGTCGCGCTCGAAAATATCTTCCGCCACCGCCAACAAGGAAAATCCCGCGCCCAAGCCGCCTTTGACGGGGCTTCGGAGGTATGGGGGGCGCTGCTGGCCAGCACTCTGACCACCGTCGCAATCTTCCTACCCATCGTGTTTATCGAAGACGAAGCCGGCCAGCTTTTCCGCGATATCGCCATCGCCGTCTCTTGCTCCGTGGTGCTCAGCCTAATCGTCGCCGTCTCGGTCATTCCCAGCCTCGCCAACAAGATTCTCGGCGGCGAGCAGAAAAGTGATTCACTCTTAGATGCGATCGGCGATCGCGTCCGCTCGTTTATCGCCAATAGCATCTTTCACATTAGCGGCAGCACCGGCTTGCGCTTGGGTGTGGTAATCGTGCTGATCGGCCTGTCGTTGGGTATCGCCTGGGCTTTCCTGCCCAAGTCCGAATACCTGCCCACCGGCAACCGCAACCTGGTCTTTGGCATCATCCTGCCGCCACCGGGTTATAACCTCGACGAGCTGATCCAGGTCGGACAAACGATCGAAGACGTATTGCGCCCCCACTGGGAAGCCGCCGAAACACCCGACAGCCCGCAAGCGCAAAACCTGCAAGGCCCAGCGGTCGACAATATGTTTTTTGTCGCCTTTGGCCGTTCGGCCTTTATGGGGGTGCGCTCCGCCGATCCGGACCGGGTCAAAGATTTAATCCCCGTTATCCAAGGTCCCGTCTTCGGCGGCGTACCCGGTACTTTCGCCATCGTGCAACAATCGAGCCTTTTCCAACGCGGCGGCGGCAGTGGACGAGCCATCGACATCGAGATAACCGGCCCCGACCTCGGCCGCCTTATCGACTTGGGAGGCCGCGTCTTCGGCCAAGTCAGCCAAGTTGTGCCCGGTGCCCAATCCCGTCCAATCCCGAGCCTCGACCTGGGCAACCCAGAGGTTCGCATCCACCCCGACCGCGTCCGCGCCGCCGACTTGGGGCTTACTGCTCGAGATATCGGCTCGGCGGTAAACGTGCTAATCGATGGGGCCCTGATCGGCGGCTACCAGTATCAGGGTGAGGAAATCGACCTCGTCTTACGTGGTGAAGATGACTGGTTCCGCACCCAAGATATCGGCGCTCTGCCGATTTATACACCGCGAGGCCAAGTCGTCCCGCTCAACGCGGTAGCTCGCATCGAAGTGACCACCGGCCCCGAGCAAATCAGCCACAAGGAGCGCAGCCGCGCGATTACCATCCAGGTTATCCCGCCAGAAACCGTCGCGCTGGAAATCGCGCTCGACGACATACAGACCCAGATTATCCAACCACTGAACGATTCCGGCGAATTGCGCCCACCCTATGCGATCCGGCTCTCTGGATCCGCCGACGACCTCAAACGCACCCGCGAAGCCCTGCAGTGGAATTTTCTCCTGGCCCTGGTCATCACCTACCTACTGATGGCCTCGCTCTTTGAAAGTTTCCTCTTCCCCTTCGTCATTATGCTCAGCGTACCGCCCGCCCTGGCCGGCGGTATCCTTGGGTTAGAAGTCGTCAATATGACCCTATCCTACCAGCCTCTCGATATCCTCACCATGCTCGGTTTCGTCATCCTAATCGGCGTAGTCGTCAATAACGCCATCCTCATCGTGCATCAAACGCTCAATGTCCTGCGCGAAACCCCCGAGCTGCCCGTAAAAGAGGCCATTCGCGACGCCGTATCCAGCCGCGTGCGTCCGATCTTCATGTCGGTAGTCACCAGCGCCCTCGGCATGTTACCGCTGGTCATATTTCCCGGAGCCGGCTCCGAACTCTATCGCGGCTTGGGCAGCGTAGTGATCGGCGGGTTGTTGATGTCGACTCTATTTACCTTATTTCTGGTACCGACCTTCCTCAGCCTAGCGATGGATATTAAAGCCTGGGGCCGCCGTAGCAAAACAGCTACGGCATAAAAAAACCGGCCCCGATTACGGGGCCGGTTTAATATTTTTCACACGCTTCGCAGCTAAAAAGCCAGATTCAATCGCAGCGCGGGTACCGTATCTTCCCGCCCCTGTAAGGCCCCCAGCTCCATGCTCGCCTGCATACCGGATGCATTGATTCCACTCACCTGATCGCGCAAATTTGCCAGCGAAGAAATCTTGATCCATACAGAGATCGGCACCCAACCGGCCGCCGCGTCTTCTCCAGTCGCAAAGGCTGTACTCACGGCAATCGCGGTCAGCCCCAGTAATGTCAAGGCCTGTTTTTTTTGCCCAATATAAAAATAGCCCGCGCCCGGCACGGCGGCTTCAAGCACATAGGCGACAAGAGCGGACTTTTGCGGTTGGAAAGCTGCGCGACGAGGCTGGATTCGGTATTCACCTAGCTCGCGCAACGAACGAAACTCATTTAGCGCATAGGCAGCCGGTTGTTCCTGCAGCGCACCGACGACCTCAACAACTTCGACCGAGTCTTCCACCTGCACCACAACGCGAAATGAGCGCACGCGCCCGTCGGTAAATACGGCTTCTCCCCACACTTCATCATCCTGTAACTTCTGCAATAGCTCCCGCACTTGTTCGACTTCCATTCCCGCCCCGGCAATCTGCGCCTGAACGAGCAACACCACCAGTGCCAACAACGCCCTTTGCAGCATCTTCAAACCTCGTTTGAAATCGTTGATTTAAAAGGAGATCGGATCTTTTTTTCAATCTACAAGCCCCGCCATTATATGTCAAGAAGGCATCGGGAATCTAAAGACTGGAGCCTCGGGCCAAACTGCCGATAACCATATTATTGGAGTACTGCGCGGGTCACGTGTAGCCCCATGCTCTTCAGGACAGGGACGTCGATAAAAAAACCCCACAGGGATGTGGGGGGTT
>DQLG01000173.1 GCA_015660315.1 Candidatus Latescibacterota bacterium | reverse complement strand
GCGGGCCGGGCATGGGGGCGGGGACGGTCCAGGCGCAGGGGGAATGGGAGGATCTCCAGGCTACCGTCTACGGCGACGTCGCCGTCAGCACGGGCTACTTAGTGGGCACCTGGACCGTCGGTGGCGGCAGTCGCGAAGGGCGCTGGCGGGAGACTATCGTCTGGCTCAGGCAGGGCCAGAGTTGGCAGGTTGCCCATTTGCACGTATCAGAGTGTTTGGCCTAAGCTGTGGCTCTGAGCCTAAAGTTTCCCCGCAATCGCCGTGGTCCCGACGTGCGTCGTTCTGCGCCATTTTGCCGCGCTCGCCTTTTGCATCCTACTCATGACGGCACTTGGCGAAAGGAAATTCTTCCCCTGTGAAATGGTTCATCGCACTTTCCGCCCTGTGCCTGTTGCCCGCGCTGGCGGCAGCCCAGGTGCGGTTTGTTGACGCCACCCGCAGCGCTGGCATCGACTTCCACCACCGCCACGGCGGTACGGGCGAAAAATACCCGATGGAGACGATGGGTTCGGGTGCGGTGTTCTTCGACTACGACCTAGACGGCTGGCTCGACCTCTATTTCGTCAACAGCGCCGGGCCGGGCGCGCTTTACCACAATGGGGGCGATGGCACTGACCGGATCTGGCATGACCTCCCGTATTTGCTCCACTTTGCGTCCAGAGCGAAACGAACAGGCCGTAGTCCCTATCGTTGGCTAATGCCTGCGCCTCTTCGTCGTTGTCAAAGGTCAGCACGGAAATGACCGGCCCAGAAATGTCAGCGCGGCAAACTGGGCTGGACTGATCGGCAAAGGCAAAAGCCGCGGGTGCAGTTGACCAATTAGAAAAAAAGACGCTTAATATCACATTTCAATCGTGGATTTAAGTCGCAATACGCTTGATCACAAGAAGAGCCAAATGCCTTCATTCGAACTTGCAGTCGAGCAAATTACCTTCGGGCCGCGCCACCATTTTTTTGGTTATATCGGCCAATCGCAAACGATCCCGTGGAATGGCTCCGGCCGTTACATACTCGGATTGCGCAGCGATTTTCAGGATCATATGCCAGGGACCGGCGAGGCGGCCGAGATCGTGCTCATCGATACCCAGAACGACTATGCCGTAGAGGTCGTAGAACGGACACTGGGGTGGAATCCGCAGCAGGGGACGATGTTTTATTGGAACCCGGAGGCGGCGGACACGCAGTTTTTCTTTAACGACCGCGATCCGCGAACGCAGAAGGTTTTTACGGTCCTCTACGATATTGCGGTCGGCGAACGGATCGCGGAATACCGCTACGACGACACGCCCTTCGGCAATAGCGGCGTCGCACAGAATGGAGGCTATTTCCTGGGGTTGAACTACGCGCGCATGGCCCGGCTGCGGCTGGTCACCGGTTACCTGGACGCGGCCGACTGGACCGAAGGCGTATTGCACCCTACTGACGACGGAATTTTCAAGGCGCATGTAAAAACCGGCGCCAAAGAACTGATCGTATCGTTTGCCCAGTTAGCCGCCGCCATTGGGAAATTCAACCCACTAGTAGAGCAGGCGCCGCTTTTTATCAATCACACATTGTGGAGCCGAGACGATGACCGCATCTATTTTTATGCACGAGGAAACTTCGGCAACCGCCAGACCCGGGTCAATGTGCCGTTTACTGTTGAACCGGACGGCGCGGACTTGACCATTCAAGACGTTTTTATCGGCGGCCACCCGGAGTGGTTGCAGGGCCATCAGATACTGGGACACGAGGAAAATAGACTCGTGATCTACGACACGGACCGACAACAGATTGTGAGCACACTCGGCGACGCGTCCGTCTTTCGCGATCCGGGCGGGGACAATGCCTTTTCGCCCGACGGCCAATGGATCGCAAATGGTTCGGGACCGAAAAACGGCACGGTCTATGTGATGTATCGTTTGGCCGATGAGGCCTGGGCGCACACGGAAACCTTTGACCAGGGGCAATGGATATCGGGTGATCTGCGTTGCGATCCTGCGCCCTGTTGGAATCGCACCAGCGATCAGGTGTTGTTTCCGTCGATCGCCGCCGACGGTACGCGGCAGATGTTTATAATGAGCAGAAGCTGAAGAAAGACCCGACTTATCGCCTCATCGCGGAACGGGCTATCCCGGCGTCGATCCGGCGTCTACGGCGCTGTCAGCGGTAGCAGGGCAGGGCTGTTGTCCGCGTGGAACCGTAGTGCGTGCGACAGTATGCGGGTTCGCCGGCAGCGACGGCGGGTGGCGGTCAGTCATTTCTTCTCGTCGTCAACGATCTCATATTCAGCATCGACTGCATTGGCACGATCAGTCTCTTCTGCCTTCGCGTCGCGAGATCCCGACAGAAAATGATGCAAACGGTTGAGTAGGAATCGACCGGCATAGAGGCAGGCGAGTAAGAGTAATAAGCGCGGTCCGATTACGTGGTAGTATTTGAAGTATAGAATGGCCAGCGCAACGAGTACAAGCCAATAGGCCGCCCTCATATAGAATCGCTTTTTTGTCGGTTACACGTTTCGCAAAGCAGTTGGATGTTGCGCACGGTGTTACTGCCGCCTTTAGATACTGGTATGATGTGGTCGTATTCAAGTCGCTCGTTACTATCACATTGTACGCACTTGCCTTCGCCCATGGCATAACTGCCGGCGTGCGGACCAGCCTACCCGATTTGCGCGTCGCATAACAAGACCACCCGCCTCAACTCGCCCGGATATCCGGCACATCCCCCGCCCGTGCAAGCCTTCCCGTTCGCCATCGCTCAATTCGGCCTGGTGCCAAACCTGGCCGCCGCCCGACATGCCGCTGCTCAGCGGAGGACGCGTATTCTCCATCTTAATCGCCCACCACTGCGCTGATAATCAGATGCTCGATCCAATCGTCCCCGTCATTAAAAATCTGGTGCTTGATCTTCGGGGGGATATGTACCGCATCGCCCTCTCGCACATCATACATTTGCCCATCGATCTTCATCCGCCCCTTGCCGCTGAGAAAATAGTAGACCTGCTCGGTCGCCTCGTGATCGTGATAATCGCCCTGCAAGCCGCCCTGCAAACGGTGCACGGTCAAACCGGAGAAACCTTCAAGCACGCCCGTATCTTCGTCGACTCCCTCGCGGTCTTTGGCGCGAAAAAGCGACCAGATCAACTTGGCGTCGTGGCCGACAACCGGCCCGACGTCCCGCCAATTGCGAATATGCAAAATAACCTCCTCGTAGTAAGTTTGTCCCGTTGAGTCGTCGTAACCTGGAAGAGAATAATGGCTAATTTAGTCGATTCACTGCCGCTCTGGCTAACGCCGGTGCAAGTAGCAAAACACTTGCAAGTGTCGCAATAAACAATCTATAATATGGTCCACGCCAAGCAGCTACCCCACCGCTGGATCGGTGGGCGTATCTGCATCCCACGATCCGTTTTAGATGAAGACGCCGAATGCCTCGACGCAACACGCAGCCGCACTACAACGAGCGACCCAACGCAGAAAGAATGCCAATAGGAAGGTTACAGAGTAATGGCGATAAGAAAACTTCAAATACCGGACCGAGACGCCATATATGGAGAAGCTGACTTAGGTACGGCGTCAGTATACGAAAAGATCACGGGACATCCAAATGCATCCGTGCTAAGGGCTACAGTTTCCAAAGAACTCCCAATTATTGGCTTTGTTGCACGAAAAGGGCCGACTTGAGGTGGTCTCTTGAAACAAGACAAGCTCTCGAGTTAAATTTGAGGTGAATTTTCCACCAAGAAAAT
>DQLG01000338.1 GCA_015660315.1 Candidatus Latescibacterota bacterium | reverse complement strand
GTATTGGCAACCTTTATATAAACGTAGCGGCTGCCCATTTCGCCGCTGCGCAAACGCAAAAGCAACTTATTGAGCATCTCATCCGCGCAAGAGACATCAATAAAGCTAACCTGGGTAAAATCGAGCGGAGTCGCAGCATTATCGGGACCGCGCAGCAGATGCCCCATTAGATCCTCGAGCAGTTCAGCCCCTTTGGGCCGACCACTGAGTATGCCTTGCTGGACCTCAAAGCGATAAGTTGGAGCTTCGCTTATGGCCTGTTGTTCTGCTTGCTCTTCAATGGCTGAGTCCATTGCAACTTCTCTTTTTAAATACTTGAATAAAAAGCAGCTTAACTGAATTCAATTAATAAAATAATAAGCGGTGTCTCCTTCTGCTGTCAAGCGATTTTTAAATGGCGACAGCTACTAAATAGTCAACATTGCACTACATCGACATCTATATGGAGCGTAATAGTCTATTCGCCGCCTACAAACAAAACACTGATACCTACCATAGGCGACCACTACCCAAAAGGCGATGATCACCGCCAGCCCCAGCAATATAAAGGGCTCGAAGCGAGATGTTTGGGGAAGCGCATCGCATTCGCCAACACACTAGATCCCGCCATCCCGCTGATAGAGCGTAATGGCGATTTGCGTTCCGGGAAAATGCGTCGACACATGCTCCCAATGGCGCTGGCCACGAATGTAAACACGGGTATCGCCGGAGCGGATGTGCAACGAGCCATTGTAGCGACTGCAAATCTGATTGACGATATAAAGCCCCAATCCCCGAGCCTCGTCTCGCGAGAAATGCTTTCGCAGCGAGTTAAGGATGGCTTGGCCGTGCGTCCACTCTCCCGCATCGTGACGCACAGAGAGGCTTTTCTTAATGCCAATCCCAAAATCGCCCACTCCAATAACGACGTATTTCTTGCCAACCCGCGAATCCGAATAGCGCTGCGCGGTCAAATACCCCCAATTCTCACTGTGATCTAGAATATTGTGACATAACTCAGCGACGACATTCTTAAACTGGTTGATCTCCACTTCCGTATATCGCAGTTCCTCGGCCAAAATTACCTCAACCCGCTGGCCAATTTTGCCCAAGACCGCTTCGACATCAATGCGCTCCTCAATACGGGTGATCTCTAATAGCGCTTCGCTTTCTGCCTTTTCACGCCCCTGATCGACGAGTAATGTCGGTCCCTGTAAGTCGATGCCATCGACCGCTTCCGCAAAGCGCACCCGACCCAGATAGCTCCTCAAAGCATAAGCTTGCGGCAATTGAAAAACCACACGCGAAGACAAGGTGCGGGCATAACGAGCCATCAAACACAGAGACAACAAGCCATAGGGATCAATAAAATGCAATCCGCGTAAATCGACCTCCAAATCCTCACCGGCAGCGGCTTGATGGGCATAGCTGAGAAAACCCATGAGAAGTTCATCTGCTGTGCGCGGCGTCAGCTTGTCTGTTTGAACCGTAAGTGCCACTGCTTATTCCTTTGACTTTGACCTTTTATTTAGGTAGTTTTAAGTATCATAATATACAGGCGGATGAAGAGGATTCACAGACATCTTCACCCGCCTCTCCCACATCGCGAATGCCCGATGTTATGGCCGATTTTTCCACACCAACGAGACCTAGCCAGACCATGGGTCAAGACGATCTAGCCCAGGCCATTTTAGATCTTGAAAATGGACTCGTTGAGCCCATAGAAGATCCACAGCTAGCCTACCAACTAGCCCATCACGTCAAACCAGTAATCGACCGCATGACAACCCCAGGCGCAGTCGATGATATCGGTCTCGACTCACTCGCCCCCGAAGCAAGCCTTGGCGCTTCCGAAGATAGAACAAGGCGTCAACGTCGAGCAATCAAAAAAATGCCGCAACTCGACGGTCCGCTGCCCGAGATGGAGACCTTGTCAATTGAAGACAAGGCTCGTTGGATTCTTATGGAACGCTTTATTTCACTCGAACAACACGAAGAGATTCTCGGCCTGCAATTCAACGATGGCGAGCGCGAAGCCCATCTCCAAGACTTAGATCAACTGCTAGAAATGCTCTTTAGCCTCCCCCGTGTCGCCAAGCACTTGGCCGCCGCCAACATCCCGGGCCTACAAAAGATCTTTGCCTCGTCCATACTACTTTTTCGCCATCCCACCCTCCATGTTGATGGTCAACAGCCTTGCAACCTTGAGAACCTGAGACTAGCCTATCCCGATTTCTTCTATAAGAGACTCAAAACACCCAACTGGTACGAAGCCCAAGATTTTTATACCGATCGCATTGAGCACCCGCATTGGGCCCTATGCGACTTCGACTATCTCAACTGCACCCTGCGCCGCCCCGAACGCAAACTGACGGGATATGCCAGACAGTGGTCGCTACCAAGTCCCCATGTCCGACAAAAGTCGGTCCTCGAAGGCATTTACGATCGCATCATCAGCGGCGAAGCTTTGCAGGAACATATCTTTGAACAAAACTGTAACGCCTGCACCTCAACCCATTATAAAAATAGAGGTCGTGGGCCTCTACGCATGGTTTATATCGTGCAGAAAGATCAGAAAATCGCCATACACGGCAAAAACGGTTTGCCCCACTGGAAAACGAGCAAACGCCTTTGGCCAGGAGTATTCCCCTCAGTCACCGCCAAAGAGTCGCAGCGGGCCGAGGCGCCGTCCATATGAGCCAACCCGCCGTTCACCCCTTAGCAGAAATAGTGCATAAGGAAGAAAAAAACTTCCTTATGCAACACTATGCCCGTCTCTTAATAGAACAAGTCCAAGCAGACGAGCAACTACGGGGGAATATAGTCGAATCACTACTCATCGCTCGCTCTTATGTCGATCCTGAGTTGGCATCGCGCATTGCCGATCTGCTCCGACCCCACGGCCATGAAGAGGAGTTAAAGGATTTTCCTCTCGAAGAAGAGGGAAACTCCCTATCAGAAGAAGGAGAGAACGAGGCAATAGGTCTCTTTGAAGATGATGAGGAGGACGAGGACGAGGGCGCAGCAGATGAGGAGGATGAGGAGGACGAGGACG
>DQLG01000084.1 GCA_015660315.1 Candidatus Latescibacterota bacterium | reverse complement strand
TCCGCTATAATAGACAGCAATTGCTTACGCATTGTCGGGTGCAAACGGTTGTTACCCATATAATCCTCGATCTCCGGAATCGCCTCCTCACCAACGCTCACTAGCGCATCGTGGGCCAGTGTCCTTTCTTCGGCCGTCGGATTGTATTGCATTTGGCTGCGTTCGATCGGTGTGCCGAACATGCTGATACGAGGCTCGCCGCCCTGGCCAAAGGGGTCTATACCGACATTGGGATAACGCCGGGAGCCGCCCGTCGAATCGGCACCGGCCGGACCAAAGGGGTAACTCTGCTCTTCACCCGTGAATACGCCCTTTTGCGTCCGCTGTTCGTTGCGCAAGATCAGGATACTATAATAACTCAGCGCATTGACCAAAATCTCCGCCGACTTGGCGCCGCCCATCGTTCCCAACGCTTCAACCGCAGCCATTCGCAACTCGGCATCGGCGGTATTGAGCGATCGATCGAGCAAGCGGCCAATATCAGGCGTGGCACTCTGATCGCCGATCGCCCCCAGCGCACGAAGAGCATCTTGCTTGAGGGTGGTTCGCTGTTCATAGGAGTGCAGTGCATTCGATAACACCGGCACCGCCCGGCGGTCGCCGATCTCACCGAGTATTCGCGCCGCCTTGCGTCGTGTGGCATATGGATAATCCTGACGAGACACGATTTCCATGATCTTATACAGTTGCTCGTCGTTGCCCTCGAGATAAAGCTTGTGCATCTGGTTGACGTTGGTGCATCCAGGCAGGGCCAAAACCGCCGCCAAAAGCACTATTCTATACATATAACCTCCTGTATTCCTCCCCTTGCAAAAGGGGGGTATTTCCTCTATACTCAGACATTCATTTCCACAACGCCTTCTATGGCAGGAGTTTTAGTGAACGCCGTACAGACACACGACCGTCAGGCAATCCCCGGTATTAAAGATACGCTCGCCGTTTCAAGCGGCAAGGGCGGAGTCGGCAAGTCCACGCTCGCCGCCAACTTAGCCGTCGCCCTCGCCGGCAAGGGCCTGCGAGTCGGGCTGCTTGATGCCGATATCTACGGGCCCAACATCCCGGGCATGTTCGGCCTCAGCGGCCGCCCGGAAATGCACGAGTCGAGCGGCCGCATCCAACCCCTGGCAGCCCATGGAATCACGGTTATTTCGATGGGGCTTCTGCTCGACCCGGGCACGCCGGTCATTTGGCGCGGCCCAATGTTGGCAAAAATGATCCACCAATTCCTATTTAACGTCAACTGGGGCGAACTTGATCTATTGCTCCTGGATTTACCCCCAGGCACCGGCGACGTGCAAATCACATTGACTCAGATGGCTCCAATTACAGGCGCCCTAATCGTGACCACCCCCTCGGCGATTGCCCTTGAAGACGTCCGGCGCGGCGTCGAAATGTTCCGTCAAACAGAAGTCCCCCTAATCGGCCTGGTCGAGAATATGAGTTATTTCTCCTGCGACAAATGCGGCCACGCCGAAGCAATTTTCGGTGAAGGCGGCGGCGAAACGACCGCTCGGCACTTAGACATCCCCTACCTCGGCCAAGTTCCGCTCGACCCGCTCGTCGGGCGCCAAGCCGATGCCGGCGAACCGATCGTGCAGGCCCACCCCGATGCCGCGAGCAGTCAGGCGCTTCTGCGTTTAGCCGGCGACGTCGACAGCTATTTCCAATCCGCCTGATGCCGCCGATCAAAGCCTACCGTCCTCTACGGCAAATTGAAGCCATAGCCCATTGGGGCACCAGCAGCGAAGAGGATCTCAAATTTCCCCACCGCACGGACACACCCGAAGCAGCCTTTAGCTACCTCCAACAGCAACTCGCACCCATCGCAGCGGCAAAACAGCAATGAACCGCGTGAATATAGCCTGTGTTGGCGCCGGCTATTGGGGCAAGAATCTGGTGCGCGTTTTCCACCACTTGCCCGAGGTCCACCTGAGCCAGGTCTGCGACGCCGACCCCCAAATCCGCGCCACGATCCAACAACAATACCCCGAAATCGCCACCGGCGCCGACTACGACCTCCTCTTGGCGGACGAGTCGATTGATGCGGTCGTTATTGCCGTGCCGGCCGTGCACCACTACGCATTGGCGCGAAAAGCCCTCAAAAAAGGCAAGCACGTCTATATCGAAAAGCCCATGACGCTCAATTCCACTGACGCTGAACACCTAGTCGAACTGGCTGAAGAACATGACCGCGTCCTGATGGTCGGCCACCTGCTCGAATACCATCCCGCGGTGCAGATGCTCCGGCGGCTAATAGAGTCCGGCGACCTTGGCGATCTATACTATTTATATGCCCAACGCGTCAACCTAGGCATCGTCCGCAAGGACGAAAACGCCTTGTGGAGCCTGGCGCCGCACGATATCTCGGTGATCCTGCACCTGCTCGGCCAGATGCCCGATGCCGTCAGCGCCCGTGGCGAGTGTTATCTGCAGCCGGGCATCGAAGACGTTGTTTTTGCCAACCTGCACTTTGCCGATGGCAAGATGGCGCAATTACAGCTTTCTTGGCTCGATCCACACCGTATCCGCCGCCTGACCGTGGTCGGCAGCCGCAAAATGGTGGTCTTTGACGATGTGGAGAGCACTGAGAAGGTGAGGATCTACGACAAATCGGCCGAACGCCCCGAATACGATTCTTATGGTGACTCTATCAGTTTGCGCTTTGGCGACGTGGTCATCCCGCGTCTGGAAATGGCCGAGCCGCTGAAGTTGGAATGCCAGCATTTTGCCGAATGCGTGCGCAAAGGCCAAACGCCGATAAGCGACGGCCGCGATGGCTTGCGGGTCGTTCAGGTGTTAGAAGCCGCTCAGGTATCGCTGCGCCAAAATGGAGCACCAGTACAGATCGGCTAACGCACTTCGAATTCCGATCTGACCTCAGCCTGGTTCCCGCTCATATCCCGCACCCTCACCAGCAGGTTGTGCTGCCCCGGCAGCAAATCCTCCGGCAAGTGCCCATGCACCAGCCCCGCGTCCGGATCGTATTCTGCGATGATCGGACGCCCATCCAGGACTAGCTCGATATTTTCTTCACGACCAATGCCCGCACCCCTATCGCGAATCGCGGCACGAATGGTCGGACGGGCTTTAACGACCTTGCCTGCGGCTGGCCGCAAAGCATCGATTTCGGGCGGCACCAAATCAGCCAAGAGCGCATAACGCCCCAAATGGCGCAGCTTCGCGCCAACCTGCGCATTTGCCGCATCCCACTCATTGCCCACCATCGCCCACTTGCCTTCGGCGACCTCCCGATAAACCCCGATTTTTTCCGCAGGCCAATCCCCCCCCTCGTAACGCAGGCGGATTTCTACTTTGCGATCAAAGCTAAATTCAGGCCCCACCGAAAAAGCTGCACTGGCGACGAGTAACTCTTCGGGCGTTTGCGGTTGAAAAACCTCGACCTGAGGGAAAAAGGGTGTATAAACACTCGCCTCCGCAAAACGCAATTTTATCCGTCCGCCATAGAAGGATAGATCATGCGCTATGCCTGGACGAACCAACTGCCGGTCGAGCAACACTTGCTCAACCTCCGAGCCCTGTGCATATAGATCAACCGGTATTTGCGCCGAATCACCCGGTTTGATTGGCACCGCGACCCGGAATTCGCGCAAGCCGGTCTGCCGTGGATCGAGCCAATTCGCTCCGACCCGCACCCGCGGCGCGGCACTCGGCACCTGGTCATGGTACATAACGAGTTCGACAAAATCCTGATGCGAACGGCGCTCAACGACAAAACCAGATACCGGAGCTTCCTCTTTCTGCTCCTCGCCCGCCTCAACAGGCAGACGGCAAATGGCAAAAGCACCCTCCCCAGCCGGATCCAACGCCCGAATCCGCCAGTAGACGGCACCGCGGTGAATTCGCCATTTTAGCTCTCCCAACCGGCTCTGTCGCCGGTCAACTTCTTTCCACGTCTCACCGTCGGGAGAAATTGCCAGTTCGACCTATACTACCGCATCGTCCTCATCTGTTAATTCCGCCTCGAGGATATGGGCTCCGTCCGTCGTAGTAGTAATCCGCGCATTGGCAATCTGCGGCGGTGCATCGACCAATAGGCGAAAACGCACCCGGCTTTTGTTGCCATTGATATCCGCGACAATAATAATCGCCTCATGCATTCCCTTGCCCAACGCGCCCTTACCCGTATTTAACAACCCATTACCGCCCTGATAAAATCCAAGCCTATTGCCGGGCAGGCGGCACAAGTTGAAAAAGCGCCCAGCGCCGCCTGCAAATTTCACTAACGAGCGATCGAGAGCAATCTGGTGCATATCGGCGTAGGCAACCCGATCGTACTGGGCAGCAAAATGAGGACGCCCATCCAACTCCAACGCAGCACTATAGGGCGCAAGTTTATTGGGCGCCCCATCAGCCCGATCGTACATCAGCACACTGATCCCCACCCAGCCGTGTACCTGTATCGGCTTGTCGGCCGTGAACTCGCCTCGCTCGGGACGGAAACGCAAACCCAACACATAAGGATCATGGCCGCCCTCAACCTGGGCACCACTGCCATAGGGCGTGATCGCGATGCGTTGTAAAGTCGGCGCGATCGTATCGGCAATCGCAAAACCGTGCAGGAGCGGATTGACGGGCACATTATCCGCGTCGCGCAATTCCAAATGCAAATGTGGAGGCCCGGCGCCACTTTGCCCGCTCCAGGCGATAAACTCTCCGCCCTCAACGAGCAGATCGCCTTCATTGAAATACAAGTCCACGCTATAGCTTCCGCGCTTTAACTGCGCCTTACGGACGCGCTCAGCAATCTGGGGAGCGAAGCGTTCGAGATGACCATAAACCACGGTCCGACCATCCAACAGTTTCAAATAAATCGCGCGGCCATAACCCCAAGGTGAAGTGCGCACCCGCCAGATATAGCCATCGGCCAGAGCCTGCACCTCATAGCCTGTCTTGCCCCAAGTTTTGACATCCATACCGGCATGGAACGCCGTCGCGCGCGTTTCTCCAAAAGTCGAAGAGAGCGCCGGCTCGAGACGCAATGGCCAAAAGAAACCCTCCTCAGCACCGCCAGGTACTGCCAAAACGACAAGCGCCAGCAATACCTTAACCATCGCCATCCTCGTACGTCTGCAGGACAATATCATCGGGGGTAACTTCGAGAAAATGCAGGGGGCTTTCGGTCCAGGACCCGGTATTAAAATAACGCAAACCTTGGCGCTCGATATCCATCGGCGCGTGCGTATGTCCACAGACCACTGCAGCAAAACCCTGCTCGCGGGCGCAGCGCAGCGCATTATTGGCAACGTGCTCGCTGAGCATGCGGTAGAATAACGACCACTTCTTGGCGTATTCGGCGACGTGCATATTGCGAAAACCGCATATAACGCGGAGGCGGTGAAAACGGCGGAAGAGCCATTTGAATATTCCGTGGCGCGGCATCAATCGATCGAGTCGGTCGCCGTGCACCACGAGCAGTCGTCGCTCGATCGCCCAACTATCGGCAAACTCGATCGCCCCCTTTTCGGCCAACTCAAATTCGGCGTCGTGGTTGCCGTATACCCAGATGACCGGCCGATTCTGAGACTCGCTCACCAGCCGATCAAGCACAGCCCGGTGATCTTCAGGCAACGGAGAGCAGGGGTCATCGATAATATCACCATTGAGCACCAACTGCACTCCCCCAGGCAACGCGTCCAACCATGAGATGAAAGTCTCATGGCGAAAATAAGCCGATCCCAAATGCAAATCACTAACGATAAAACTGCGTTCGACGCCCATGCTCCTTGCTAGATCTATAAGGTATGTATAGAATTATTTAACATTTTATGAATAAAGACAGAAACGCACCATCGCGCAAAGCGTTCGACCCGGCCAAACTGCAGGCCCTGCTCGAACATATCGGACGCCTTCTGCCCGACGAAAAAGAACGCCAAGCTTTTTATAGCTGTTCGCAAACACCGCCACCGGCCTCGCTGCGTCTCAACCCCCTGCAAGCACAGTCCCAGACCCTACATCCGCTCTTGCGCCAACTCGGCGAATCCGTGCCTTGGTGTGAGGATGCCTTTGTCATGCCCGAGAGCGAAAAAGGTCTCGGACAAATGCTCGAACACGCGATGGGCGCAGTCTATGTTCAGGCCAAAGCCCCGATGTTGGCCGTCGAAGTGCTCGCCCCACGCCCCGGCGAACGCGTGCTCGATCTTTGCGCCGCACCCGGCGGCAAGAGCATCCAGATCGCCGCGCGCATGCAAAATAGTGGCCTATTGTTGCTCAACGAAATGCGCAGCAAACGCATGCCCTCCCTCGTCGGTAATCTCGAACGCTGCGGCGTCGCCAATTTCGTCGTCAGCCAGGCCCCCGGCGCAATGCTCGCCCGCTACTTCCACAACTTCTTCGACCGCATCCTCGTCGACGCGCCGTGTTCAGGAGACGGCATAGTGCGCAAAGACAAGAATATGCTCAATTATTGGTCCTCCGAGAATGCCGGGCACTTCGGGCAACAACAAATAGGTCTTTTGCGCACCGCTTTCCATATGCTGAAACCGGGTGGTAGCCTGGTCTATTCGACCTGCTC
>DQLG01000295.1 GCA_015660315.1 Candidatus Latescibacterota bacterium | reverse complement strand
TACGACGATATCCGCTATTTGCGGCTCAACAACACGCCGAATCACAATGTGTTGCACGCCAAACTCGCCGATATCTGCGGCGGTGAGGCGGCGTTGGTGACGGGTTCGGGCATGGCGGCGATTACGACGGCGTTGCTGGCTTTGCTCAAGAGCGGCGATCATCTGCTGATCCAGGATTGCCTCTATGGCGGCACGCATAGTTTTGTCAGCCAGGACGCGCCGGATTTGGGAATAAACTGCGACTTTATTGCGGGCAATGCGCCGGAGACTTGGGCCGTCAAGCTCCAACCTGAGACTAAGGCGATTTATGTTGAGACGATGAGCAACCCTCTGTTGGAAGTGGCGGATTTAGAAGCGGTGGTGGCCTTTGCGCGCGCGCATGGTTTGTTATCGCTGATCGACAATACTTTTGCATCGCCGTGCAATTTTCGCCCATTGGAAATGGGTTTTGATATTGAGCTGCACAGCGCGACGAAATATCTCAACGGCCATTCGGATATTGTCGCGGGGGCTATTATCGGGTCGGCAAAGCATGTCGGGGTGATTGCGCACAAGCTTAATCGTTTTGGCGGCAGTTTGGATACGCACGCCTGTTTTTTATTGCATCGCGGATTGAAGACGCTATCATTGCGTATGCGGCAACACGATGAGAATGCTTTACAGTTGGCGCGTATGTTGGCCGAAGAAGCACAAGTGGTACAGGTGAACTATCCGGCTTTGCAAAGCCATCCGCAATACGAACGGGCTAAGCGGTTGTTTGCGGGTGCGGGTGGGGTATTGAGTCTGGAGTTGCGGGGAGGCGTGCAGGCGGCTGAGCGCTTGTTGGCCGGTCTGCAATTGCCGGCGTCGGCCCCCAGCTTGGGCGGGGTTGAGACACTGATTACCCGGCCGGCGACGACTTCGCATTCGAGCATGAGTCCGGCGGAACGGGCGGCGATCGGGGTGAGGGACAGTCTAGTGCGGGTGGCGTGTGGGATTGAGGCGACGGAGGATTTATGCGCTGATTTTAGGCAAGCGCTCGCAGGGATCTAGCTGAATAAAGGCGTGCAAAACAGGGGGAAATTTATCTGAAATGTGTAAAAATGGTCTAAAAAGAGGCTCTTGCACCTCTAAATAATTATTTCTCAATATTTATTATAGGGGGCCGATGATTTAAATGTGGGTCGGACCTGAAAGGGTCCCGAATTACCTCCTAGCCCTTTTTTGGGGCGATATCCCCCACCGAATCTATCATGATTCGGTGGGGGTATTTTGTTGCGCTGATATTTATAGAATGCCGTACTTGTCGAAGACTTCGCGTGGTGACATACCGGCGGCGAGCTCGTCGCGGACGGTATTTTCGCCTTCTAATTTTTCCATCGATAATTTGAATACTTCGTCCTTGATTGCCGCCGGGATTACGGCGACGCCATCGAAGTCGGCCAAGATAAAGTCGCCGGGGTGGACCTGCACGCCGCCGCACTGGATCGGCTCGTTGATTTTTTCGGTGATGATGCGCCCGGCTGAATCGAGCGGTGAAAAGCCAGTGCAAAAACAGTTGAAGTTCATCTCGTTCATCTGGCGTACGTCGCGGGCGACGCCGTCGGTGACGATCGAATGGACGCCTTGTGCTTGTGCTGCTGTGGAGAGCAGTTCGCCCCAGAGGCCGGCGCGTTTTTCGCCATTGGTGGCGATGACGAATACGTCACCGGCCTTAGTTTCGTCGTAGGCAGCGAAGATCTGGCCATAGGGATCTGGGTGCGGGTCGGTGTTGGGGTAGGCGTCGAGGGTGAGGGCGGGCCCGGCGATGTGTGCGTCGGGGCGGCAGGGGCGGATGTCGGGGGTCATGGCTTGCTCGCGGTGGCCGAGGGCGTCCATGATGTCGGTGACTAGGGCAGAGTAGATGGGTTTCCATTCTTCGTGCATGATGCGGCTCCTGTGTTGGTTGTTAAGCGTTAGAAGCTAGTTGTAAAATTAAATGCAATCTCTTGTTTGGGGAGTGCGTCTCACGCTGCGGTTCAGAGGGCTGCCTTCGGGCAATGCTAAGGCGGCCCCATAAGCTTGTGGAGGGACGTAGCAATGGCGTGGCATAAGCCACCTTAACGGGCGGCGGGAGTGGGGCGATAGATTTCAAGCGATGGCCTTGGGGAGGCATTGCCCTGCGGCAGCCCTCCGAACCTCCGCTGCGGCGGGAGGGTTTCACTCCTTCTTCATAAAAATATAGATAATGCAAATTTAGTTGAGGGGTGGGTGAGGGTTTGTCCGAAACGGCTTTGCTGTCCCTGATTTCACAGGATTGGGAAATCAGGGACAGCCCTCGGAAGGTCGCAGGATGTGACCTGAGAATGAGTGCAGGACAAACTCTCGCCCACCCCGTCCATTTGGCAGCATCACTGCTCCGGCCCTTCAGCTACCGTCGTCCCGATCATACAATCCCTCGTCACCAGCTCGGCCAACTCTTCCTCGCGCAAATCTTCCGTGCTCTCCGGACGCATCGGTATGACGATATAGCGCAGATCGGCGGTGCTATCGTGCACGCGGACCTCTGTTTCGTCGGAGATGTGCGTGCCGAATTCGGCGAGCACGACTCTGGGTTCGCTGACCACGCGGGAACGGTAGGCGCGGGATTTGTACCAGCCAGGGGATTCGCCCAGCAGACCGATCGGGTAGCAAGAGCAGAGCGTGCAGACCAGGACATTGTGCAGGTCGGGGGTGTTGGTGATGGCGACTACGGGCGTCGTGCCGATGTCCATGTCGAGTTCGGCGGCGGCGGTATTGACATTTTCGCCTACGCGTTTGGCGAAGGCGGGGTCGGTCCAGCAGCGCGCGACCAAACGAGCGCCGTCGGCTGGGGTCTTGGAGGCCCAATAGTCTAAGGCGCTGGACATATCGCCGGCGGCGATCAGGCCTTTATCGCTTAGCAGTTCTTCGAGGGCGGTGGCCATCACCTGCTCGTGGCTATAGGGCTCGTCTTCGCTGTCGGGTTGTTGCGGATGAGGGTGGCCGTGCGAATGCTTGTGCTCTTCGGCATGGTCTTTATGGGAATCTTCGTGGCTCATGAGCGGTCTCCGGGATTGAGCCAATGCTCGTAGAGGTCTGCGACCAGCGTGTCGTGTGGGCTGCCCTGGTAGCTAGGCCAGAGGGCCTGTTGGCGAAAGCGGACGCGATAGAGTGGCTCTTGTGCGCCCCGGCGGCCGTAGGCCAATTCTTCGGCGTTGGGGTAGGGGCCGGTGATCTGCTCGATATGGCCTTGGCGGCCACGGGTGAAATAGGGGGCGCGGGCATGGCCTTGCGGATAGTCGGTGCGAACGTGGACTGTATCGCCTTTTTTAAAGCGGCTCACTTAGGGCCTTGTTCTTGCCAGCGCTTTTCGACTTCGGCCATTTTAGCGGCGAGTTCCTCGGCGGTGAAGAGGCCCTTTTCCGTTAAGATATGGGCGAGCGAGCGGGTCCAGCGCTCGTAGTAGCCGAGGCGGTCGTAGTCTTTTGGGGCAAGGTCTTCGATGCCGCGGCGCAATTCATCGACATTCATCTGTGCCTTGTCGCCGCGGATCAGCAGCAGGACCAGGGCTTTGACGCGTTTTTGCCAGGGGGCGTAGGCGGCTTCGGTCAGGTCGACGGGACCGGCTTCGAGACCGCCCATATCATGGTGTCGGCGCATTGTCCTGGTATTAGCTCTGGTGGACGCGCGGCATCAACAACTGTCCGTTGCGGGCAAGCGGCAAACCGGCGAAAGCGCAGGGATTGCCCCATTGGTCGATGGCTTCGGCAGTTTTGTATTCGTTGATTATGGCGTTGCGACCGAGGGGCGTATAATTGTGGCCGGCGCGGTGCACGAC
>DQLG01000687.1 GCA_015660315.1 Candidatus Latescibacterota bacterium | reverse complement strand
TCGGGGTTGACGCCCCGATGCGGCTCTTTGCCGAAGAGTTCCTGGACCGACTCCTGGATCTTCGGGATTCTGGTCGAGCCCCCGACCAGAATAACCTGGTCGATCTCGCTGGGTTGCAACTCGGCGTCCTTGAGTGCCTGCAGGCATGGGGCCTTGGTGCGTTCGACTAACGATTCGGTCAGGCGCTCGAATTGCGTGCGGGACAAAGTTGCCTGTAAATGCTTGGGGCCTGTTTGGTCGGCGGTGACAAAGGGCAGGTTGATCTCGGTCGTCGTCGCCGAGGAAAGCTCGACTTTGGCTTTCTCTCCGGCTTCTTTAAGCCTTTGCAGCGCCATCGGGTCCTTGCGCAGGTCGATGCCCTCGGCCTGTTCGAATTCGCCGGCGAGCCAGTTGATGATCACTTGGTCGAAGTCATCGCCGCCCAGGTGGGTGTCGTCATTGGTCGATTTGACCTCGAAGACGCCGTCGCCTAGTTCGAGAATCGAAATGTCGAAGGTGCCACCTCCCAAGTCGTAAACTGCGATCTTCTCGTTGCTGCCGACTTTGTCTAGGCCGTAGGCGAGGGCGGCGGCTGTCGGTTCGTTGACGATCCGCAGGACTTCCAAGCCAGCGATCGTTCCTGCGTCCTTAGTAGCTTGTCGCTGTGAGTCGTTGAAATAAGCGGGGACGGTAACTACGGCCTGTTTTACTTCCTCGCCTAGGTAATCCTCAGCGGTCTGTTTCATTTTCTGCAGAATAATCGCCGAGATTTCGGGTGGAGTATATTCTTTGCCGTCGATCTTGGCGACGACTAGGTCGCGAGCGCCCTTGCTCAACTCGTAGGGCACTTCGCTGTTTTCATCGCCGATTTCGTCGAAGCGTCGTCCCATAAAACGCTTGATCGAATACAGGGTATTTTGCGGGTTGGTTACTGCTTGCCGTTTGGCTGTCTGGCCGACGAGGCGCTCGTCGTCTTTGGTGAAGGCCACCATTGAGGGCGTGGTGCGGCCCCCCTCCAAATTGGCGATGACGGTCGAATCTTGTCCCTCGATAACCGCTACGCACGAATTGGTAGTGCCTAGGTCGATGCCGATGACTTTACCCATGATTTTCCTCTCTGATCATTATTAAAGTTAGGGTTTACATTGCTTTGTATAGCAAGGTGTGTACCAGGTGCAATGAATTCAATGTAAGATATTGAAAATAAATGATTTATTATGAATTCAAGTAAAATGAGGTTTTGAATGGAGATATGTCATGTATTCATATAGTTGTGACATTGTGACATTGCTGGCCAGTATTTCTGCATCGTTGACAAGGTTGAATGAGACCGCTAGGTTTGCTAGATATATCGCGTGAGAGTGAGGAGATGTTATGGATGAGTTTAAGTTAGTTTCTGAATATCAACCAGGTGGGGATCAACCACAGGCGATAGTCGAGTTGGTTGAAGGGGTTCGTCGGCAGGATAGCCATCAGACCCTATTGGGCGTCACGGGCAGCGGCAAAACATTCACGATGGCAAATGTCATTCAAGAATTGCAGATGCCGGCTTTAGTTATATCCCATAATAAAACGCTCGCCGCTCAGCTTTATGGTGAGTTTAAGGGTTTTTTTCCAGACAGCGCCGTCGAGTATTTTGTCAGCTATTACGATTATTACCAACCCGAGGCCTATAAGCCGAGCACGGACACTTATATAGAAAAGGAGGCCGAGATCAACGAAGAGATCGACCGCCTTCGCCTCAAGGCTTTCAGCTCTCTTTTACAGCGCCGCGACGTTATTATCATCTCCACGGTATCGTGTATCTACGGCGTTGGTTCGCCGCGCGAGTATGATGAGCACAAGATTGCAATACGTCGCGGCGAGCAAATCGAACGAGACGAACTTCTGCGGGCTCTCATAGATAATTATTATCGCCGCAACGATATCGAATTGCAGCGCGGTTGTTTTCGCGTGCGGGGAGATATTGTAGAAATTATCCCGGGTTCGGAGGATCGGGGGGTGCGTATTGAAATGTTTGGCGACGAGATTGAAAGTATCCATATCATCGACTCTCTTACTGGTGAGGTTATAGAACCCCGAGAGCAGATCAGTATTTTTCCGGCCAAGGCCTACGTGACGGATGAAGATAAGGTTCTTGGGGCCTGTGACGAGATTCTCACCGAATTGGAGAGCCATCTGCTCGATATGCGCACTGAGAATCGGCTCGTAGAGGCGCATCGGCTAGAGACTCGTACCAAATACGATGTGGAGCTGATACGTGAAGTCGGTTTCTGCCCGGGCATCGAGAACTACTCGCGCTATATGGACGGTCGCGAGCCCGGTACGGCACCCTATGTGTTGATCGACTACTTTCCCGAAGACTACTTGCTCTTTGTCGATGAGTCCCATGTGACCATCCCGCAAGTCAGGGGCATGTATCGCGGCGACCGCTCGCGCAAGGAAAACCTGATCGAACATGGTTTCCGCCTGCCCTCGGCCTACGATAATCGGCCGTTGGTCTTCAAGGAATTCGAGGAAAGGATGGGTTGGGCTATTTTTGTTTCGGCAACCCCTTCCGAATACGAATTGAAACAATCGGATGGGGTGATCGTTGAGCAGGTTATTCGCCCTACGGGCCTTGTTGATCCTTCGATCGAGGTGCGGCCGTTGGAAGGGCATATCGATGACTTAATCGACGAGATTCGCCTGCGCGCCGAGCGAAAAGAAAGGGTTTTGGTGACGACTTTGACCAAGCGCATGGCCGAGAATCTCACCGACTATTTCGATCAAGTAGGGATTCGCGTTCGCTATCTTCACTCGGATATTGAGACCTTGGACCGGGTTGAGATTATTCGCGACCTACGATTGGGTGAATTTGATGTGCTGGTCGGGATTAATCTATTGCGCGAGGGGCTTGACTTGCCTGAGGTCTCGTTGGTGGCCGTTCTCGATGCGGACAAGGAGGGTTTCTTGCGTTCTGAGGTGTCGTTGATACAGACGGTTGGTCGCGCGGCGCGCAACGCGGCCGGCGTGGTGATTTTCTACGCGGATAAAATCACCAACTCGATGCAGAAGGCTATGGACGAAACTAGTCGCCGGCGGGTGAAGCAGCAGGCCTTTAATGATGAGCACGGTATTGTGCCAAAGACGATCTACCGCTCGCGGGAAGAGATAATGCAGGCCTCTTCGGTGCTCGAGAATGTGCGGGGAGTCACGCCCGATTTGGTCGCCGAACCGAATGTGAGTTACGAAGGAAGGGAAAACGACGAGGAGTTACTGGCCGAATTGGAAAAACAGATGAAGTCGGCAGCGGTCAATCTCGAGTTTGAAAAAGCCGCGCATTTGCGCGATGAAATAACCCAACTCAAAGAGCGTCAGGTGGGTTAGAGTGTTGGAGGCTGATTTCGCTATTAATTGCTCCCAGTGCGGGAGCGAGGATTTTCAGGAGGTGTTCCCGGTGCCGGCCGACACTTACCGGCTGTATGCGGCCGAGGCAGAACGACAGAGGCCGCAACTGCTTACGGCATCGGTTTATGCCTGTCTGCAGTGCGGCCATCTGGAGCAGTTTGTCGATTTGCCTAAGGGCCCGTCCTCAGGCCTCGATGCCCATCCGCCGCGTGACCATCTTGATACGCGCAGCTAACTCGTCGAGATCAAAGGGTTTGTCCACGTAGTCGTCGGCACCAAACTCAATGCCCTTGATTTTATTAGGAGTAGCGTTGAGCGCGGTCAACATAATGATCGGTATTTCGGAGGTAATGGGGTTGCCTTTCAGGGTTTGGCAAACCTGATAACCGTCGACTTTCGGCAGCCGCAGATCCAAGAGGATCATATGCGGTTTTTCGGTAAAGGTCTTGGCCAAGGCTTCTTCGCCGTCGGCCGCCTCGCAAATTACATAGCCCATCCCCTCCAAAAATTCACGCAAACCGGCTCTAACCTCGTCTTCGTCGTCGACGACGAGAATCTTTAGGGGTTGACCTGGTTGGTGATTTGGTGTTTGTCCGGGCATAGACGTCGGGGGGCTGGGCAAACCAAAGTGTTCGTCCCGGGCTAGATCCAATTGGTCGGCTATTTGCGCTAGTGAAAGACCTTTGAGGCGCAATTCACGCAGCCGATCGCGGATCGACATAATTTCCTCTCGATCAAAAAGGTCCTTATTGCCGCGTTTATCTGAAACTCGGATAATACCAAAATTTTTGTACTTGCGAATCGATTCGACAGACTTACCAAAACTATCAGCAACTGCTTGAATATCAATAAGTTCTTGCTTGTCCTGCATGATGTACTCCTGGCCTTCGGTTGCCAGACTTTGGGCTTGTAGAAACCCAACTCTGTAGTAGGTTTGTGAAAATATTATACTAAATAGTAGCGTATAGCGTCAAGTGATTTCTTGTTAGTATTATCGGCTACTTAGCGGGCTTATTTAGATTTTTGCGACTTTATCTGCACTTTATTTTTAAGCGCGACCTTAAAAAGGTGTTAAAACCGCTCGTGCGGTATTTGACTTGCGGGATTTCCGATCTTAAATTGGAACCACTCAATTTTAAAATACTAGTGTATTTACAAAGCAGAGAACAGGTTAAGGAGCACAGGGGCTTATGTCAGAAAGTAGCCGCAGTGTAATCGTCGACGTGCAAAACGTGAAAATGGTCTACAATGCCAAGAATCGCGACGAATCGACGCATGTTTATGCGTTGCGCGGTTTGAGCGTGCAGGTATACGAAAATGAGTTTTTTGCTATTATGGGGCCTTCGGGCTCGGGTAAGAGCACGCTTTTCAACATGATTGGCGCGCTACAGACCCCAACGGCTGGTGAGGTGTTGATTGAGGGGATTAATTTGGCTGTGCTTAGTCCGCAGCAATTGGCCGCTGTGCGGTGTTTTGAGTTGGGTTATATTTTTCAGACGTATAATCTCTTGCCGGTGATGAGTGCATTGATGAACGTATCCTTACCCACGGTATTCGCTGGGATGACGACTGAAGAAGGCGAAGAAAGGGCGATGGAATGCCTGAGAATAGTCGGATTGGACGATCGAGCCCATCATATCCCTTCAGAGCTTTCGGGGGGGCAGCAGCAGCGCGTGGCCATCGCACGGGCCTTTGTCAATAAGCCGCGGATTATCCTCGCTGACGAGCCGACGGGTAACCTCGATAGCAATACCGGCCAAGAGATCATCGATTATATGAAGAGTTTGCAAGAGGAAATGGGCACGACAATTATCACCGTGACTCATGATGACAAGATGCTCACCGCGGCTGATCGCATGGCTTGGATTCGCGATGGGCAAATGGAGAAGGTCGCCAATCGCGATGATATAGAGATTCAGATTGGGAGCATCAGCGAACACTAAAACGAGCTTAAATACCAAAAAAAAATAGCCCGCACTGATGAAAAGTGCGGGCTATTTGTGTTCTTGCGGTGCTTATTGCTGTTGTCGCTTGCGCAGTCCTTCCTGCAAAAAAAGCTCGCGATTTGCGAAATTACCGGGCAAAGTAAAACCGCCGTCTACGGCGACGAGTTGGCCGGTCATATAGGGAATCTGCGTAAAGGCGTAGGCGGCGTAGGCGATATCATCAGGCTCGCCGATGCGGCGAATGGGTTGCGCGCCGCCTTCCGCCATCAGGCCGTAGGTTTCCGCTACGGTGAATTCGCGGCCCGTGGCTGGGTCCTCTACGCCAGAAGGGCGAGCGGTAAGCGGGGTATCGATGACTCCAGGGCGCAGGGCGTTTACTGTAATATTGTGAGGACCTCCGTCGAAGGCGGCGCCTAGCACGGCGTGGTTGAGGCCGGCCTTGCTCACCCCATAGGGGATGCGCGTGCTCTCGGGGGCAATATCGGAAATTGAGGTTATAAAGAGAATGCTGCGATGGGCAGGCTTACGCTCTTTTTTTGCCAACTCAGTCATCTTGCTGAGTGCGCGCTGGGCCAGACGATAAGATCCCATGAGGTTGAGGCTGAGCACTCGGTCCATCTCCTTGTCGAGATGCTCGATGGGGGTTTCGCTAAAGCGGTAGCGGGCGAGCTGGCCTTTTTCGTCCTGGACGTAGTTGGCCACGCCGCTATTGCTGACGACGACATGCAAACGGCCATAGTGGGCGAAGGTTCGGTCTACCAGTTCGAAGGGGGCGTCTGGTTGCGAGAGGTTGGCGCCGAGAACTAAGGCCTCACCGCCGTGTTTTTCGCGCAGTGTGGCAGCGATCTCTTCAGCGCGATCGGCACCGGAGTTGTAATGCACGACGACGTCGTAGCCTTGTGCGGCGAACTGATCGACGATGGCGGCGCCGATACCGCTTGAAGAGCCTGTGACCAGGCAGACCGGACGCACCGTGCTTAGCGCCGTTGTGAGAGCACGGTCTCGACGATCTGCTCTACGTTGGGGATGGTGGGAAGTTCGAGCGGCGGGCTGAAGGGGATGGGCACAGCAGCGGCACCGATGCGCAGGACTGGTGCGTCGAGATAATCAAAAGCCTCGGCGTTGAGCATCGCCGCCAGTTCGGCGCTGGCGCCATAGCGTTCGACACCCTCGTCGACCACCAACGCATAGCCAGTTTTACGGACAGAAGCGAGCAGTGTTTCCTTGTCCAAGGGCACCAAGGTCCGCGGGTCGATTACTTCGGCTTCCAACCCCTGGGCCGCGAGTTGCTCGGCGGCTTCGAGGGCAGCGATGACCATACTCGATGTGGCGACAATGGTCAGGTCGTCGCCGGGGCGCTTTATTTCGGCTTCGCCGAAGGGAATGAGGAAATCATCCTCTTCCGGTACGGCCCCGGAATCGTTGTACATCATTTTATCTTCGAAGAACAATACCGGATTGTCGTCGCGAATCGCGGTCTTGAGCAAGCCCTTGGCATCGCGCGGTGTCGAGGGCATGGCAACTTTAAGCCCGGGAATATGCGCAAAAAGCGCGTGCAAGCTCTGGGAATGCTGTGCGGCCGAAGAGCGGCCGGCGCCCATAGACAGGCGGATCGTCAGTGGCACTTTGCATTGTCCGCCGGACATATAGCGGATCTTAGCAGCTTGGTTAACGATCTGGTCCATGGTCAACAGGGCGAAGTCTCCGAACATCAACTCGGCCAAGGGCCGCATGCCGGTCATGGCCGCGCCGACGCCGAGCCCGATATAACCGGCTTCGGCGATGGGGGTGTCTATGACGCGTTGGCTGCCGAATTCCTCGAACAGGCCCTCGCAGCATTTAAAGATGCCGCCGGAAGCGCCGACATCCTCGCCCATGACGAAGACCGTATCGTCGCGGCGCATTTCTTCGGCGGTGGCTAGGCCAATAGCTTCTCTAAACAACATTTCCCGATCAGGCATATATATCCTCAAACGCTTGTTCTGGTGGGGGGAAAGGAGCGTCTTTGCCGAATTCGATTGCCGTTAGGACTTCTTCGTCGACCTGCTCGTAGAGCGCGTCGAGTTCGGCTTGTTTAGCGACTTTGTTGGCGATCATATACTTGCCGAGCAGGCGGATAGGATCCTTGTTGTCCGACCACCAGCTGACTTCGTCGCGGGTGCGGTAGGTTTGCGCGTCGCCGACGTGATGCCCATGGTGCCGATAGGTTTTGGCCTCGATCAGCGTTGGGCCGTCTCCCTTGCGCGCCTTGGCGACGGCGGCGGAAACCACGTTGTACATCTCTAGGACATCCGTGCCATCGGCGATAACACCTTCGAGGCCCATGCCCTTAGCGCGATCGGCGATATCTTTGACAGCGGTTACGTCCTGGTAGGGCGTATGTTCACCATACTGGTTGTTTTCGCAAACGTAGATGACTGGCAGGTTCCACACCGCGGCCATATTGACTGTTTCGAGCATAATGCCCTGGTTGGAGGCGCCGTCGCCGAAGAAGCAGACGCCAACCTGGTCGGTGCCGCGCAATTTGGCCGAGAGTCCGGCGCCGGTGCAAATGCCGAACCCGCCGCCGACGATGCCATTGGCTCCCAATATGCCGACCGACATGTCGGCAATATGCATCGAGCCGCCCTTGCCGCGGCAATAGCCGGCTTCTTTGCCCATGATCTCGGCCATCATGCGGTCGAGCTTGCCGCCCTTGGCCAGACAGTGACCATGACCGCGGTGGGTGCTGGTGATATAGTCGTCGTCTCGCAGGGCGGTACAGGTGCCAACTGCTACGGCCTCCTCGCCGATATAGAGGTGTGCCAACCCGGGCATCAGGCCGCGGGTATACACATCCCAGACGCGTTCCTCAAAGAGACGGATTTCCGACATTTTGCGGTACATGAACCAGAGTTTGTCGGCATCTACCCTGAGCGTGGCAGCTTTAACTTTTTTGCCCCGGGCTTTTTTCTTACTTGGTTTTTTCGTTGCGTTAGTTCTCGCCATATATAACATCTCCAATAAATCTTCGTAAGGGAGAAAAAATAAGCGGGTTGATCTAGCAATCGTCAAGCGTAAAAAAGCCGGGATACCCCTGGGGGCATCCCGGCCTGTAAGCCAGTTATGAGCAATTACTTAATTTTTCTTTTCAAAGTCGGCGGAGTGCTCTTGTTTCCATTGCGCCCATCCTTCGCCATTATCGCGCAATTCGAAATATTTGGTATTGATATCGACAAAACGGCCCTGATCTTCGGGCATGTCTTCTTCGGCGAAGATGGCCTCAACCGGGCATTCAGGCTCGCAGGCGCCACAGTCAATGCACTCATCGGGGTCGATGTAGAGCATGGGTTCGCCTTCGCCGTCGATGGGATGGATGCAATCGACGGGGCAAACCTCAACACAGGCCTTGTCTTTTACGTCGATACAGGTTTCAGTGATATAATAGGTCATGAATTCCTCCTGATAAGTCGCTGGTTCTATTTTCAGTTGTTAATTATCGAAAAGATAGGGGTCACCTTGACCTTGTCAAGCTGCGAGATTGCTCAGCAGTGTCGCAGCGTTGGCATCGGTATCGCACTGTATCCTCAGGTTGAGCCGCAACTGCGAGGTTGTGTCGCGTTCGATTGCAAAGGAAGCGCCGGCGAAGAGCTTGGCGAGCACGGGTTCAAGCTCTGCTCGTAAGGCATTTTCGCCCTCTTCGTCATTGGTCGCATTGAGGCGGTCGTTGGCTACAAGCAGGATATCACCGCCGCGAAATTTGACTTTGCCATCGAGGCTTGGCTCAGATTCAAGACGCTGACAGGCTTTAAGTACGGCTTGCAGCGCGCTTGAGAGGCGGGCAGATAGGTCGCCTGCGGCTGGTTGTTTGCGCGAGTAGAGCAACCCGGGTTCCGCATGGTCGTTATCGAGGCTGTAGTTGGCCTCATGTCCGACTAGCAAGGTCACCGGACCCTCGGGCACGTGGCTGTAATCTGCGACGTCGATAAGGACTTCGTCTGGAGTGGTCGGGATCCAGCTATTGAATACCCGGAAGGCCTCCTCGGCAGAGAGGGCCTCGGGGTCTTCGAGATACATTTTGATATTGATGCGCTGTAATTCTTGCATAAGTCCTATTCTCAGGCCTTGGCGCCCTCGAGGGGCGCGGCGATTTTGTCGTAGCAGGTATAGGCGCCTTCGATAAAGAGCTGCGCCTCTTCGATAAAACGGTGGACTTGCGTCTGCTCAAATTCGCTGGCCGGATCTTGGTGCGCGGAGAAGAGATAGTTAGCGAATTTGGGGGAGAATAACTCGGTGTCGTAGAAGCGGGCGCGGAATTCGGCGATGACGACGTCGGTCTCTTCAGGCACGTCGTAGAATTGTTCCTTGACCAGTGTGCGAGCGGCGCGCAACATAGCGTTTAAAGCGCCCTGCCAAGCGGCTTGCAACTGATTCTCGTCGAGGGCGACCGAGGCTTCGAAGACTTCGCGTTCGGCGGCGGCGATTTCCATGATGCCGATCGAGACTACTTCGCCGGCGCATTCGCCTTTGCCGAGATCATCCATGGTGAATCCGCGTGTATCGCCCCAGTCACGATAATACCAGCTATTCTCCTCGTAGCTCGGCACCTGGGTCAAGTCTTCGAGCATGGCCTTGATCTCGCGTTTGCCAAGGCGGCCGATGAAGTCCTTAAACAACTCGCCCTTCTCGCGCTCTTCTACAAAGCGTTTGGCTAGGCGGGAGACGACTTCGGGAATATTTTTGGAGGGTACGGCACCAGTGGCCAGACCGAAAGACCCGGCATTTTCTTTCCATTGGCCGCCCAAGACGACCTGGAAATGCGGCACGGTGATGCCGTTAATTTTGCGGCTATTGCCGTAGAAGCCGATATCGGCAGCGTGGTGTTGCCCGCAGGAGTTGAAGCAACCGCTGATCTTGATGCGCAACCCTTCGATCGCCTCGTCAAGCTCGGCGCTTTGCTCTCCGAGTTGCTTGCGCAGCTCAGTGGCCAAGCCGCGCGAGGAAGCGATGCCGAGCTTACAGGTGTCGGTGCCGGGGCAAGCGGTGATGTCGACGATGGTACCGGCACCGGTCTGGGCTAGTCCAAGGGCAAGCAACTCGTCGTAGAGTTGCGGCAAGTCGGTTTCGCTGACCCAGCGCAGCACCATGTTCTGCTCGACCGTCGTGCGGGTGGTTTCCTTGACGAAATGCCGGCTGATATCGGCCAATGCCCGCAATTGGTGCGAGGTGATATCGCCCAAAGGCAAGGCGACAGTGGCAACGACATAACCTTCCTGCCGCTGTTGGTAAACATTGGTGCGGTACCACTTGGCAAAGCCTTCGCTCGTTTCGGCGCCGTTGA
>DQLG01000590.1 GCA_015660315.1 Candidatus Latescibacterota bacterium | reverse complement strand
ATTTTTTGACCTGCTTCGACAGATCATCCAAGAAAAACTCTTCTCCGGCGGTCAGCCCCTTGGATTCGGCGCCCCCTTAGCGACCTACCCCCAACGGGTTTGCACCTGGTCGTCTATCAGTCGACTCCAGGCGCCTTCATCCATACCGCCTCTCTCCAACAAGGTCATCCCCCCGTCCTCACAGGCTTGCTCCATCTCCCCGGACAGGCCGTCCCTCTGCGGACAGACCATATACAGCGCCACATCATCGATTCCCTGCACCGAAAGCAACCGCCCCAATACTGGGATATTCCCTTTGCACCGCGTCCACAGCACCGCCAGCATCATTCGCTCACGAATACTCCATTTTTTTAAGTACTGCGCCATTTCGCCAGTGCTCTCGGCTAACAGATACCCCAGATTGAACCAGCTATTTTCCCTATTGAGCGCCTGAATCGCCGAGACCGCCGCTTCGAGGCAGGCGATGTCTACCGGGTCTGCCCCAGCCAAATCATCCTCAGTTCGCGCCCCAAAGGCCAAAAGCACAAGTGGATCCCCTGCCGTGGGGTTAAAGGCCTGGTGCCCCTTGAGTACCTGCTGTAAAGCGTTGTTCACCGGCACGGCGCGACGCTGTTGTAACACAGCTTCGATCTTTTGCTTAAGCTGGGCAGGGGAAAAAGGCTTAGCCAGGTAACTGTCAATACCGGCGGCAACGGCGACGGCGATATCCTCTTTGCCGGAACGGCTTGAGATCATAACCACCGGAGTCTCCCGATAGCGCTCTTGCTCACGGATACGCGCAACCAGATCCAGCCCCGTCATGCCCGGCAACATCCAGTCTATAAGAAAGAAATCAACCTGGACTTGATGCATTATCTCCAGTGCCGCCTCACCACTTTCGGCCAGTTCGACAATATGCCCCAGCTTCTGCAGAACTTTGCCCAGGACGGCGGCCACCTTGTCTTCAACGACCAAAAATATCATATGGCAGATGCCCCACTTGCCGCGTTAATAACCAATAATTCGCGTTCGTATTCCTCAACGGCGACAACCAACTGCTGATAAGCCATTGCGTCAACCTGCCCCCTCCTCGCCGATACTTCCAAATCAGCGGCGATGCTAAATGCCACGTTCTCTCCCAATAGTCCGAGGACACTCTTATAAGAGTGTGCCGCCGCCGCCAATTGCTTAGTGTCCGCAAGTTCGAGGGCTTGTTCGATAGCGGCCATCGACTCCGCTCGCGCCCGACAGATCTCATTCACCAGTTCTGCGAGCAGGGCTTCGTCACCTCCCACCCATTCCAACACCGCCGCACGCACCAGGGCCGGCTGGTGTTCCGGCGCTGGTTCAGCGCCCGTAGAAAAATCCATCCGCCCCACCTTCTCGACCAGATCCTTTATCACCACGGGCTTTGCCAGACAAGCGTCCATGCCCGCCGCGAGACAACGTTGCTGGTCTTCGAACAGTGTATTGCCAGAGATTACCACAATCGACAGCCGCTTCGCGTCGCCCTTCTCCTGCTCTCGTTCGCGAATCCAAGCCGCAATTTCGATACTGCTCATTTCTGGCGTCTGCACATCGATCAGCACGAGATCAAAGGCCCGGTCTTCTTGCAAAATAGCAAGCGCTTCCATACCGGATGAAGCCACAACAACCTCGTGACCATGGCGGGTCAAGGCCACGAGGGTCACATACTGGTTGGCGGCAACATCGTCGACGATGAGCACCCGCCGGTTCCCCGCTTGCGCCTCGTGCACTGGTGTGGGAGCTGCCGTGAGCGTCGGACTGGCTGCCTTTTCACCCACAACCGCCTCTTCATCGAGAATCATAACGTAGGGCACAACGACGATAAAGGTGCTGCCCCGCCCTTCTTCGCTCTCGAGCCATATCCGACCACCCATTTTCACCACCAGCCGACTGACCATAGCCAGTCCCAACCCCACGCCCCCGTGACGCCGGGTCGCCGATCCGTCGGCTTGGGTGAAAAGATCGAAAATATGGTCGCGCTGACCCGCGGGAATACCGCCGCCCGTGTCCTCGACCTCGATACGCAACTCTATATTCTGCCCATGGGCTTTTTCCGTGCCGATGCGAAAAACGACCTTGCCCTCTTCAGTAAACTTGACGCCATTGTCCGTCAAGTTGGACACGATCTGACGCAGTCGGCCGGCATCCCCAACCAGTATACTGTCAAGCCGCAGATCGATTTCGCGATAAAACGCGAGCCCTTTTTCCTGAGCCACCCGCCCGGCCGGGTCCAACCCGGCGGCTAGGCAATCGCGCAATACGAAGGGCTCGTGTTTCAATTGCAGTTCGGCGTGGTCTATCTCAGTAAAATCGAGCAAGCTGTTGAGCAATCGCAGCAACCGCTCCGCCGACTGCTGCACCTCTGCAAGGAAAGTCCGTTGGTCCTCGTCCAACTCGGTGTCGAGCGCCAACTCGGTCATACCGAGAATGCCGTTCATCGGCGTGCGAATTTCATGGCCCATATTCGCCAAAAAATCGCTCTTGGCGCGATTGGCTGCTTCGGCCTCGTCTTTAGCTTGGCGCAGGGCGGCGGCCGTCCGCTGGTGCTCGTCGATCTCTTGCTGTAATTCTTCCAAATGCCGCCCGCGGGCTTCAATATCGCGCAGGCGGCGAAACGCTTCCGACAACAGGCCACCCAGATGCTCCAGATAGGTAATATCCGCGGGACTGAAGGCATCTGGCTCTTCGCTGTTGATGGCCAAGGTGCCATGCGAGAAGGGCACGTCAATAACCGAGCGAATCACCCAACTGTAATCCTCCTCGAGCTTGTCTCGTTCGTTATGGGGATCGTCGCGATGCAGGTCCGGGCGATAGACCGGAGCCGGCGCCCCCCATAACCGAGCCAAGACCTCGGTGTCATGGCCCTGTGCGGAGGGCAGAGCCTGCCCCGCTGTATTGCAAGGATGTGTAAAGAAACGATGCCGCCACTGCTCGTTCTCAATAACATTAAAACTGCAAAAAGCAAAAGGCAAACCCAGAATCTGCAGCGCCTCGCACCCCACCTGGAAAACGGTATCGATATCCTCCGCCGTTTCCATAGCCCAAATCCGCTCGCGAACTTTTTGGTCAGCGGCCTCCTCGGCCTCCAGCCTTTTGCGCTCACTGATATCCTGCAACATGACGAGATAGCCGTCACGGCGCGTCCGATCGCGATCGAGCGCCAAAAGTGAAAGCTCGCAGGTGCGCTGGGATTGAGGTAAGACGACTTCGATCTGGCCTCGCCCAACTTCGAGCAACTCGGCCAGCCCGGCCAGCGTCTCAACAGCTACCGAGCCGACGACATCCTCCGATTTTCCGAGCAAGGTCCGCGCCGCCGGGTTGATATCGACAATGCGCTGCCTCTCGTCCAGAACCAGCACCCCGTAGTCCATATGCTCGACCAACAAATCGCGTGCGACCGGGGCCAGGTCGAGCAGCTTTAAGCGCAATAGCGCCCAGGCGCAGATCAGCCCGGTAGCACTGAAGGCAAAAGGCGTCAGGTCTAGATGCGGAAATGGGTTGAGCCCAAAGATATAGAGTGCATTGGCGACCCAGGGCAGCAGGGTCGCCGCAAACATCGCACCGATCTGACGCCTGTAGGCCGGAGACGAGTGCACATATTGCCGCACCAGGAGCAGCGAACCCAAAAGCAACAGCACATAGGAATAAGCCACATGCAACCAAAAGCCCAACCCCGGCACCACCGTCAACACCTGGAAACCGGCGTAGTCGATAATGCTGACGTCGCTCCAATGATACTGGCGCAACCCTTCGGTCCACACCATGACCAACACCAGGACCGGCTCGACAAGCAACGATAGCTTAAGCGTCAAAGGCAGCCGTCTGCCGCCATAATCCAATGCGAAAAGCAACATCGCAGCCGGAGCAGTGACGATGCCGATATAGAGTACCCCATTCCAAAACATCTTGGACGCCGGAGAGGCGCTCGCTATTTCCAACGCCGAGGCGAAAGACCATATCGCCACGCCCGACAGCAGCAGGCACAAGGGCCATGCGCCGGGCTGGCCGCGATGCCGCCAAACGTAAACCGCCATCCACGCAACAAGCGTCGCCGATACAGCCAGCGGAGTATTATAAGGGGTGTCCTGCCACATGGGAATTAAGATAACCTCAAATATAGGACAGAAAAAGGGCTGCAGCTTTTAAACCGCAGCACCTAAGAAAAAATGCTCAGCGCTTAATAACGATAGTGGTCCGGCTTATAGGGCCCTGAGACCGGGATGCCTAGATAACCGGCTTGGTCCCCGCTCAATTCGTCGATCTCGACCCCTAGTTTACCCAAGTGCAAGCGGGCGACCTTCTCGTCGAGGTTCTTCGGCAGCATATAGACTCCGATCGGGTATTTCTCATGGTCGTTGTAGAGTTCCATTTGTGCCAAGACCTGATTGGTGAACGAGTTAGACATCACGAACGAAGGATGCCCGGTGGCGCAACCAAGGTTGACCAAACGGCCCTCGGCCAGCAGGATAATACTGTGACCATCGGGGAAGGTGAACTTGTCGACCTGGGGTTTGATCTCGATGTGCTCGACCCCGATAAAACCCTGTAACTCGGCGACCTGGATCTCGACATCGAAATGACCAATATTGCAGACGATCGCGCCGTCTTTCATTTTTTCCATATGGTCGATGCGGATGATGTCTTTACAACCCGTGGTGGTGACGAAAATGTCGCCCTCGGCGACCGCGTCGTCCATTTTCTTGATCTCGTAGCCCTCCATCGCCGCCTGCAGCGCACAGATCGGGTCGACTTCGGTGACGATTACCCGCGAGCCAAGACCCTTCATCGCGGCAGCACAGCCCTTGCCCACATCGCCATAACCGGCGACCACGGTCACCTTGCCGGCGATCATGATATCGGTGGCGCGCTTGATGCCGTCAGCCAACGACTCGCGGCAACCGTAGAGATTGTCGAATTTCGACTTCGTCACACTGTCGTTGACATTGATCGCCGGGATCTTCAACTCCCCGGCTTCGAGCATCTGGTAGAGGTGGTGCACGCCGGTCGTGGTCTCTTCGGAGACACCGCGGATCTCATCTAAAAGTTCCGGATACTTCTCGTGGACCCACTTGGTCAGGTCACCGCCGTCGTCGAGGATCATGTTCGGCCCCTTGCCGTCGGCCCATTTCAGCGTCT
>DQLG01000528.1 GCA_015660315.1 Candidatus Latescibacterota bacterium | reverse complement strand
ATTTGAACTATTCTGAATATACTACAAAGATTCTGATCCTTTTTTTCCATCACTCTCTAAGTCTTAAACAGCCATAGCCCTGAGGGATCGCAACTTTAATAGACCAACGACTACCCTCTCTGCCACCATGAAACCCTTTATGGTCCCGCCTTCCGGATGGCGGGCGAGCTCGCGTAGCGCGCACTAAGGTACAGCGACATGAGCAAAGATATATCCTCAAATAGCTCGTCTCTCCCGAATCTAACGCACCCTATAACTACTCGCCGTATAGGTCAACGTCTGCCCGACCTGCAACTCCACCACCTCAGTATTCGGCGACAGAAATTTCACCGCCTTCTTCAACTCGCCAATATCCGCCGGCTGCCCCATAACCGGCCCGTAATGGCACGGGATCACCACATCCGGCCGAATCAGGCTCGCCGCGCGCGCCGCCTCGCGGATACCCATCGTATACTGCCCGCCCACCGGCATAATCGCCACCTGCGGTCCGTACATCTGGCCAATCAACTGCATATCACTAAAAAGACAGGTGTCGGCCGTGTCATAAATCGTGATACCGTTGTCATAGGCAACGCAGAAGCCGTTGACCGCACTATCGGGGTGAAACAGTAGCCCCGCAGGCAAGTCGGTACCCGTCACATGTGTCGATAGCGACTGCGAGTGGTGGCCCTGGACCATCGTGATCGACGCGTCCTTGACCTTGACTGTGCCGCCTGGGTTCATCGACAGTGCGCGCGAACCCATTTTGAGCTTGTGCACTTCCTGGGCAACTACGCACAACTCGTAATTGCCGACGAACTTGGCCTTGGTCTTTTTGCACACTTCATACGAGTCGCCAATGTGGTCGCGGTGGCCGTGGCTGGCGATCACGATATCGGCCTTCTTAACCTGAGCGAGCGCCATCTTGGCGGTGGGGTTGCTGTCGAGCCAAGGGTCGAAATAGGTCACCGACTTCTCGGACTCGAAGCGGAACGAAGCATGGCCGATAAAGGTGATTTTTACCGATGCCATATTAGGTCCTTTCTAATAGATAATTAACGTTGACTCAAATCGTCGCCCAGATCCGTGCAGTCGAAAACACCCTTCTCGGCACAAACGGCGACGAGCAATAGTTCCAGATTCTCTTGCGTGTGATTGTAAAGCCCGTGACTGCCGCCCAACTTGTTGGGAATCGCGTCCCATTGCGAGACCTCCTGCGTCTCGTCGTCCACTGTCATTCGTCCGCTACCCCCGATAATGATATAACACTCTTCGACACCTTCATGGCTGTGATAACCGATCGAAGTATCCGGCGGCAACAAATAATGGCCAAGCAAACCAAAATTCGAGCGAAAGTCCTCCGCCTGCCAGATCTTCCGGCTGCCGACTTCCCCCTTGCCGCCATGCGACTGGGCGTATTTTAAAGCATCGCGATCTAACCGTCCCACCGGCAGCCGATCGGTCGACTCCAATTCTGCGCCAACCCGATCATCGCCCAAATCGGTAGACTTCGGCTGGCCACCAGCCACCACGCAATGCACATTAAACCAGCGCGTCTCCTGATCGGTATGGTTGTAAATCGCGTGGACCTCGCCCGAGCGCAATGGCACCGTCGCCCCGCCCACGACCTCGGCCGTACGACCATTGTGCGAAAACTGCGCGGCATTGTCGATCGTGATGAAGATTTCTTCGCTATCGTCGTGGCGGTGGTAACCGATACCGCCCCCCGGTGGTAGGATCGCACAGTGCACAAAAGCGAAGGGCGTCGCGAAATCAGCCCGATCCCACAAACTATTAAAAAGGATCGTCCCCGCACCACCGTGCACCCCGGACAATTCCTGCATATCTTCGCGCTTGGCATTAGCTACACGCATCGCGGGCTCATTTCTCGCGGTGAAAAAGCTGTAGGTTCAAATTGTTTGGGCCCTCGAAAAAACCCAGCGTAATACCGGTGCCGCCGCCGACGTCGAAAGGCTCCTTGGTAATACGAACTCCCTTGTCCTTCAATTCCTTTGAGCTATCCTCAACATTGTCGACATCAAACGAGATATGATGAAAGCCTACATCCGCCCCCATCGACTTTTGCGGCATCAGTTCGAGCAAGATGCCGCCGGCGTCTAGGAAGACATAGTCCTCGTCGTCCTCGTTCTCGAAACGCTCCACTACCGTTAAACCCATCTTCTGCGTGTAAAACTCTACTGCCCCTTCGATATCGTCGGTGACGATCGCGATTTTGTGAATTTTTTCTACCATCGAAATTCTCCTCGTCGATAAGTTTCTACTCATATTTAGCCGTCGGAAATATAAAGTATCACCTAGGAAGTCACAATCAATCGCCGCTAGCCGGCCGGAAAATCCCGCGGCAGCGTGCCTTCTGGATGCACCAGTGCATGGCGTTCAAAAAGCTGCTGCAAATGCACGAGTCGTTCAGGTGGAGCAGTATCGATCATCAGATCGGTATACATGCCCCCGATCTTGTAGCCGTGCGCCACTGGACAATGATGCTTTAAATAACCGTCGACCCGTTCGAGTTCTTCGTCGGTTTTGCCGCGCTTGTGCAAGTTCATCGTAAACATTCGCCGCCGCGTACTGCCGCCGAACGAAGCATGCCAGGTATTGTGGTCAAAGACCACCAAGTCACCCGGTTCGGTCTCCAATGCCACATTGCCAGGAATCTCGGCTGGCGCGACGTCCCACTTTTTCACTTCGCGCGGGTCGGCCGTGCCATTGCGCCACATCGAATCGGCTTTGTGGCTGCCCGGCAAAACCCGCAGACAGCCCGTATCCCGCCCGACTGGATCGAGATAGAACGCCATCTTGATCGCAAATAGCTCGGGATAACCGCCATCGGGGTGCCACCCCGTATCGCCGCTATAATAATTGCCGTCACCCGAGGCATAATTGAAATCCGTGCCTAAAATATCCCCGGCAATGCCCAGAATCCGTTCATCGTCGAGCAAGGTGCACAAGCGCTCGCTATGGTCGATAGTCGGCACGATCATTGTGCGGCTGGAACCGTCGTGCGCTCTGCCACTGCCGTGATTGTCCAGCACCTTTTCAAATTCTTCGGCGATCCAACCAACCTCATCGCTACTGAAAAGTTTGCGAAAAGCCAGATAACCAAAAGTGTCAAAAAAGTTATGTTGTTCCTGCGATAAGTTCATAAGAGCGTCTCCTACGACGACAGGCGCGACCGGGTAAGGCGATCCATCACACGACCGACCCGAATGCGGTTATAACGCTGCAATCAGATCGGATAGACATTGCCAACCAGGTTATACCGCGATAAATAGAAAAAGAATCTGGGATCTCTCAAAGATAGAATACCCTATCTCCGCCTCGCACATTTGCCCCTCCAACTCCGCTAGACCCTTCTTCGAGCGCAAGTGAATTCGCTTGTTCAGCGCCGCAAAGGGGCAACCAACTAACAACCAACGATAGCAAAATACACCCAGCTAACGATACAACCTGGCCCGTTCGAAAGCACGAACCCGCAACCCGTCTGCCACCGGCCAAGGCCCGAACAACTAATAGACAATGGCCACCACCAAAAATATCACGATAAACGATACGGCAAAAATCCACGGCGCGCTAGATACCAACCACTGCGGATAAAACAACACCCAGTGGCCAGGGCCTGCCCGGCCAGCGCAAGAATCGTCTAAAGGCCTGTAATGCACATACCTTAGGCTACTCGCACCTCGCACCCTTCCTCCGCCGAGCGATGCAACCCGTCCAACGCCCGCATAACATTTAGCACTTCCTCCTTCTTGACGATCTCTTCCTCTGCCCCCTGCAACACCCGCACAAAATGCTCAGCCGCCAGCCAGTGCCCGTAAAACGGCACGTCTAAATCCTGTGGTACCCGCGGATTCACATTGGCCTGATAACTGCCCATGTTTCTCGACAGCACCAGCGGATCAAAACTCAACCCCCCTTCGGTCCCGAGGATCATATTGCCGCCCATATTCTCGGGAATATTCGCCGCCCAACTAGTCTTGACCGCCATCGTCGCACCGCCTTCGAGCCGCAAAAAACCCGCCGCCATATCCTCCACCGTAAATTCCTCGTGGCTATACGGCCGCGGCGCCAATACCCCGGCCGGGGCGCCGCTCTCAGCTAGCGAGGTCGCCAAACCCTCGTCGCGGTCGCCAAATTTTGTATAGGTCGCGCCACTCGCCGCAATTACCTTCGGACTGCCCATCAACCAGAGGATCTTGTCTACCATGTGCACGCCCAAATCGTAGAGCGGCCCCGACGCCGAATGTTCCTTCATATGAAAGCGCCCCCAAGTAGGAATCCCGCGCCGGCGCATAAAAAAGCACTCGGCATAGTACATCTCCCCCAACTGGCCCGACTGCGCGATCTCCCATGCCGCCATCGACGCGGACGAAAAACGCGCTGTCTGTGTGACAAAGAGCCGCCTGTCTGCCGCCGCTGCCGCCGCATACATCGCCGCCGCGTCCTCATAACAGGTCGCGATCGGCTTCTCGCAAAAGACATGCGCCCCCGCCTTTAAGGCGGCGACCGCCTGCGCGCGATGGCAGGCGTTCGGCGTGCAAATCGAAACGATATCCGGCTCGATTTCCGCCAGCATCTGCCGCCAATCATCATAGACCTGCGCAATGCCTTCGCTGTCGGCGGTCAACTGCGCCTTGGCCTTATTCGGATTGGCCACCGCCACCACCTCAACATCATTCGCCACACTCTT
>DQLG01000384.1 GCA_015660315.1 Candidatus Latescibacterota bacterium | reverse complement strand
TGAGTTGGTCGGAAGAAAGCGATCCACTAAACGCCTGCACCGTAAATTCGTAGTCGGTATCCGGCGTCAAGTTGGTTAGCAGCACTGAATGATCGGTGCTGCGGCCACTGGGCCGCTCGGTCGCAATCGCCGCCGAATCGTCGACAGGAAAATACGCAATTTCTACCCGCGCGACCTTGTCCGTCTTCAAGCCAATACGCGCCTTATCGTGTTCGATCTGCTCGCGCGTTGGCCCTTCGATAATCTCTGGCGGAGCCGCTACAGCTACCGTCTTTATTTGACCGTTGGCATTGGCGGAGTTTTGGTTGGCGTCGACCACCTCAATACTATAATCGTATACTTTGCCTGGCAGCAGTTCTGTTGCATCAAACGTCAATTCTTTGGCCGGGTCATAGATCGATACGCTGCGCGTATTACCATCGGCATCGCTGAAAGTCGCCTCACCGGTCACCGGTTCGCTGAGCACCATGCGCAAGCGGGCACTCGTCGCTTGTGCATGGTCCTGCCAAGGCGATTTTTCAAAAATTGGCGGCGTCAAGTCCGCACCGGCCAGTGTGGTAAAGTTAAGTTCGCTCTCATGCACCAGCCCCGCCCCATCCCGCACCATCACCCCAACGACATAGGTCTTAGCCGCTAATAATGGACTCAGCCCAATGCTCAAATCGCGCGCTGGCACCGTCACACTGCGCAATTCGACATTCAGTGGATCATCGACAAGCCAATAACGCACTTCAAAACGCACATCTTCATTGTACGAGGCGCTGATACGCGCGCCGGTGTCGGTGATGCCCTCTATGCCCGGCCAGCTCATCGGTTTCGGCGGCTCAGTATCGGCCTTGCGCGCGGCAGTAAACTCGACGCTGCCAGTGGTTGGGTTGTCCGACGCATCGATAACTACATAATCGATGCGATAGGTCGCCCCCGGCTCCAAGCTCGTCAGCGGCAGACGGTGCTTTTTGCCCAGATCAGCGCTATTAATCTGCCGCTCCTCGCCCTCGGCAGGGATCTGCGCCAACGAGCCCGACCGCGGTTGCACGCTGGCCACCTGCAATAAGAACAGTGAGGCCCTGAGGCGACCCAATTCGTTGACTTCGACTTCGAGGAAGGTGCTTTCCAGCCGTTGGTTATCAACGAAGCTATTGAGCACCGTCGGCGGCACCAAGTCAGGCACTTCGGCCGTGGCAAAATTACCGGTCACTGGCGCCAATTCGTTCAGCGTTTCGTCCTTGACCCGCAGTTCATACTGGTAGTCCGTCGCGGCCTGTAGATTCTCGATCGTCAAAGCATGCACCGAGACGGGAACGGAAATATCGGTAAAGGCGATAAGCGTCGGATCGGCAACCGGCCACCACGAGAAACTCAACAACGACGGCTCGTTGGTCCGCAGCTGCAAGACCGCGCTCAAAGCCTGTGCTTTGACACCTACCCCCTCAATGACCGGCGCGATGATATCGGGCAGATTGCGCGTACTAAAAGACAATAGGCCCGACTCAGTGAAATTCTTACTCTCGTCTTCGATCCGCACACTGTATTGATAACGGGTCCCCGCCGTCAATCCAAGCAATGCAATGGTATGGCGCGTCTTGGGATCGATGCTGGCGGCGACTTTGACCTGGGCGTCAGCGACATCTTCCACATAGCGCACCTGCACGGTCGTCGTCTCGTCGGTCCCGACCACGATCTCGGCCGACTCGACCTTGGGCGGTTGCACCCCAGGCCCTTCGTTAAAGCCGGGCGGTGTGATGTCTTTTTCTCGCGCGGTAGTGAAACGACCTTCACTACCGACCGACTCATTGTTCGACTCGTCAACGGACAACACCGTATAGCGATAGGTCGTAGCCGCGGTCAATCCGCTGAGCTGCACGGAGTGGGCGCGCGTCGGCGTCGACACGACCACCTCGGTCAGATCCTGTGCAAGCTTACCTGCCACCGGTGCTGTATCGACCACATAGCGAACGACACTATTGCTGAGTTCGTTGGTCGACCAAGTGATCCAGATACTCGTCTCGGTCGCACCATTGCTCGCAAGCGTGCCCTGCGCGATAATCGGCGGGTCGGTATCCGGAGCCGCCGGCACGAAGAAACGCCCCGAAACCCAATCGGAAACATTGCCAAACGCGTCTTGCGAACGCACCTCGAAGGTATACCAGACCGCCGTCTGCTGAGGCACCAGCGTCAGCGCGTGGTTCAGTGTCGGCACCGTCGTAAGCACTTGTTCGCCACTGTCAATCACGTTGGTCAGCGGATCGGGATCACTCTGATAGCGCAACTGGCCGTCGCTCAATTCGTCGGTCGTCCATACTACCGTAACCCCCGTCTCACCCGATGTCGGACTGACCGCGCTGACCACCGGGGGCTGTTTGTCGGCTTCGGTGGTAAATGAAGCCAATTGTTGCGCACTAGCCCCATGCGGATCGCGAACGACGACCTGCCAGTTATAGTGCTGGCCCGGGTCGAGCCCCAACGCATTAAATATGGACTCTTGCTGGCCGGTCGATACGACCGACAATGTTTCACCGGCCAAACCCAACGACACATCATAAACCAACGCGTCCATATCTACGTCCGTCACCTCCCAGGTAAGCGGCGTAGACAACGGCACATCCTGCGCGCCATCTACCGGCCCTTTGACTACGGGCACCGTCGGCGCGTCGTTGACTGGCGTCCAGTTTAGATTGACATCCTGAACCACAGCAGTAACCGCATCCTTGAGGCGGATCGTGACCGTCGTTTGACCAAACGCATCTTTGACCGGGGTAAAAATAAGGCCACCCGCACCACCAACGGATGCAGCCACTAATTTAGCGTCATATCCTTCCGCTTCCCATACCAAGGCCGTAGGATCGGTATCGATATCAACCGCGTGCGCCGTGCCCCCCACCGCAAGGGGCATATCCTCTACCGCACTGAAAAGTGTACCTAAACCGCTGATCTGCGGTGGATCGTCGACCGGTTCCCATATCAACTGCACCGTCTGAGACACGACCAATCCCGTCGAGCCGGCACGGGTCACGACAATACTCGTCACGCCCGAGATATTTTCCACCGGCGTGAAGGTGAACACCTCGCCGCCCTGTTCGGTCTTGCTAATAAGTGCCGCATCCTGTCCGCTAACAGCCCACGTACCCGCCTGCGTGTCTTTGCCCGTCAGATCCAATACCAGAGGCCCATCCTCATTCGTTGCTATCGAGGGTATCGCCGCCACAACCGGCGGACTGCGAACCACCACCGTCGCCTGAGCCGTCGCTGTGCCGCCGGCACCTGCCACCGTCAGCGTCACGGTATAGGTGCCCGGATTGGCGTAGGTCACCACCCCCGTCGAAAAATTGTCGATACTATTGCCACCGTCACCGGTCTCGAGAAAACTACCAGAGACAAATCCACTCGACTGATTCGTAAAGGTCACCGATTCGCCTGGGTTGATCTCCGTCGCCGAAGCCGCGAGTTGGACCGTCGGCCCGTTCGGCTGGCCGATAACTATACTAGCCGTCGCACTGCCCTGATAATTGACATCACTGATCGTTCCCGTAACGTTAAAACTGCCCGGCCCCGTCGGTGGTCCTGACAGCGCGGTAGCCGACAGATCGGCATAGGAAAAGACCACCGCCAAATCGGCTGGAACGGTAGTCGCCCCGGCATTTTTTGCCGTTCCATCATAGGTCGGGGCCAGATTCGTCAGCGCTACCGTTGCCTCGACCTTAGTGATATCGAAGCTCGCGCTGGTGCCGGTAAGGCCACTAGACGAGGCCACCAAGCTACGCTCGGTGCCACCGCTGGTCGCCACGTTAGTAAAGGTCGCCACACCTCCTACGAAGGACATCGAATTGCCCGTCACCGTGCCCGATGGACTGACCGCCAGCGTCACAGTAGCACTGAAATCGGTATCGAGGTTGCCTGCGGCATCGCGCGCTTCGACGACCGGTTGACCGGTCAACGCCTGCAGATACACCGCACCCGATGGCTGAGTGGCGAAGATCAATTGTGTCGCGGTGACGCCGATGGTGAGTTTGTCGCTATCGGTAGCACTCACCGCCGTGCCGAGATTGCCCACACTAGTCGTCAGACCACCGTCCGCAAAGCCAAGGTTGAAAGCATGGCCATCGGTAGGATTGGCACCGATCGTAACCGTCGCGATGAGATAGCGCTGCGTATTCAGCGCCACTACCTGCGGATAGAAACTAATGCTCGTGCTGCTTCCCAGATTAACCCCGGCCTGCGTCACCAATTGGGTGTCATCGTTCGAGAAAATACCGTCCTCGCCGAGATACACCGAAAGTGCGCTAATATCGGCCGCACTTAAACCAGTAGCTACCGACAGATCGGATACCGTCAAGGCCAGACCCGATACCGAATTGACCCCGTCACCCGTAATAGCAATGGCAAAGACTTGCATTTCAGCAGCGGGAACAACGACCGTCGCACCACTCAGTCCAACCGCCGCACTGGACACCTTGAGCACGGCTACCGTCACTTTATTCGCGTCCGATGCCGTGACTACAGTACCGAGATTATCGCTCGAAGTCTGCAAGCCCTCAGCGGCAAAGGCCACGGTGAAGGCATGCCCATCGATCGCGGATGAAGACAGTACCACCGATGCCAAATAGAAGGTCTGCGATGAGGGGAGCGTCTCGGTGGCGATAGGCGTTAGCGCCGTGACACTGCCGATATTAACCGAGGTCTGCGAGCCGATATGGGTGTCGTTGGCATCGAGAATTGCGTCGTTGCTGCGATAGAGCTTCAGCGAATCGATATCCGATGCACTCATTCCTGTGGCGCTACTTAGATCAGCTAGCGTCAACTGCAGTCCCGTCACGGTCTCACCGCCACTGCTGGTCACACCGATCGCGAAAAGCTGTCTCTCTTGGGACTGCAATACCTGGTTCGCACCAGACAGCCCTACCGCCACCGTCGACTCGACAAGGTCCGAGTTGAAGTTGAAGTAGATCACGCTCGAAAAGCCCGTCTCGTTGCCCAACACGACATCCAAGCAGCCGTCCCCATTCACATCACCTAATCCCACAGCGTAGGCT
>DQLG01000311.1 GCA_015660315.1 Candidatus Latescibacterota bacterium | reverse complement strand
TCAACGAAGAAGTGCCTCTGCATACCGGGCTCAACCTCTACACCCACAGCAAATCGGTCGGCCAAGAAATCTGCCGCGTATTCTCCGCCAATTACCCCATCCACGTGCTCACCACCCTCTTTTTGAGCTTCCGCGAGGCGCAAGCGAAAGCGGACCAATTCGGCAGCGACACCAATCCCTTCTCAGTAACCTTCCCCGACGCCGCACGCGCGATCCGCAAGTGCCTGGAAACTGACCTCAGTAGCCTGCCTTCGCGTTGTGAAATATTCCATATCACCACCGACACGCCGCACGGCCGCTACAGCAATGCCAAGGCCCGCCGCCTGCTCGGCTGGGCACCGCAAGACTCGTTGGAAGGCTATTGGCGTAAACTGCAGAGCTGAAGAATCTATAGCCCACAATGGGTTTACACGTTGCAACAACTCGCACAAAGCGCTCAATAGGCCGATCGCCATAACACGTTAATAAGCCCTCTGGCCAATAAATACGCCGCAACGCTATATCCCATCGTTGATTCCGTCCGCCCTTTAGACCCAATGGCCATAGCCCGAGTATTTTATGCCATCAGCCTCTGCACAGATCTTCGACGGCCCCGGCCACCCCTTGCGCCAGGAACGCATGCCCTTGCCCGACGCCATCGCTCCCGGCGAAGTACTCGTCTCCATTGACTTGGCCACCATCTGCGGCTCCGACCTGCACACACTATCCGGCCTGCGCCAGGAACCAACGCCCTTGGTCTTGGGCCACGAGGCGGTCGGCCACGTCATCGCCGCAGAACGCCCAGGTTTACAATCCGGCGATCGCGTCAGTTGGAGCATCGCCGACAGCTGCGGTAAGTGCTCCGCTTGTACCGAACACCGATTGCCGGAAAAATGCGATAGCCTTTTCAAATACGGGCACGCCGATATCAATAACGGCAGCGGCCTCAACGGCTGTTACGCCACGCATCTGCTCTTGCGCCGCGGCACCCATATCGCCCTGGTCGACGATCGCCTGTGCGACGCCCTAGTCGCCCCGGTCAACTGCGTCTTGGCCACCGCCGTCAACGCTATTTCCACCCTGCCGACCCCCTGTAACAAAGTTCTAGTGCAAGGTGCTGGCCTACTCGGCCTATATACCTGCGCCCTGTTGGCCGAGCGCGGCGTCAGTGAAGTGTATTGCGCCGATATCGACGCGGCGCGCCTTGCCCGCGCCAGCGAGTTCGGTGCGATCGCCACAGGCGCCCAACAACCAACCGACCTCGACGCCGTCTTCGAGGTCGCCGGCGTTTCTGCATTGGTTCCACCAGGTATCACCGCGCTACGTCCGGGCGGCCATTATATCTTCGTCGGCATGGTCCACCCCGACACACAATTGACGCTAACCGGCGAACAAATCATCCGCAAATGCCTAACCATCCGCGGCGTGCACAACTACAGCCCGCACCATCTCGACGAGGCACTCGCCTTCCTGACCCGAACCGTAGACCGCTATCCATACCTATCACTAGTCAGCGAGCCCTGGCCGCTAGCCGAGCTCGACCGAGCCATTGCCCTGGCCGCAACCCGCCAACACTTCCGCGTATCCATCAATCCCAATCTATAAACACCCCCCTCTGTCTTCTTCTCCTGTCTCTCACCCATCAGAATCGACAACAACCATTCTTTCTCTTCTGCTTGCGCGAATCCGCAACATCGATTTCCCTTGGTATAGAATGTTTTTTTCAAAAAGCGAATGCGCCCCAACCGTATCATTCACAACCGCCAAGGTCCATTTAGGGGGATTCCCCTGAGCGGATTGTAATGCCAAATTTTACAGGAAGTCAAATCTGAGGCTTACACCTCGGAGCCGACTAGGGATAATCGGCGAGAATGAGCCAAGGGGAATAGCCCTAAACGGACCGTCAGCAACTCCAATGCGCGAAAACAAGGCAGATATCGCCATCATCGGCGCCGGCATCGTCGGCCTAGCCCACGCCCTAACCGCGGCCAAACGCGGCTACCGCGTCGTCTTATTCGAACGCGCCCCGCGAGCACAAGGCGCCTCCGTGCGCAATTTCGGCATGATCTGGCCCATCGGCCAAGCGCCGGGCGCGATCCACCAACGCGCCCTCAAATCACGCCAAACCTGGCTCGAGCTCGCGCCCAAAGTCGATTTTTGGTTGGCGGCCACCGGCTCACTCCATCTAGCCTACGCCGACGACGAATTCGCAATATTAACCGAATTCGCCGCCCTGGCCCCGGACCTCGGCTACGATGTTCAACTGCTCGACGTGGCCGGCGTACACGCTCGCAGTCAAGCCGTACAGGAGAAAAACCTCAAAGGCGGTCTCTGGAGCGCCAGCGAAGTCTGCGTCGATCCCCGGCAAGCCATCGCCGCCTTGCCCGGCTATCTCGAACGCGAATACAGCCTCCGCCTCCGCTTCTCGACCCCGGTGCACCGCATCGACCTACCGAGGATCGAAACCCCGAGTGAAACCTGGACTGTCGACCGCGCCCTGGTCTGCAGCGGCACCGATTTCGAATCACTCTATCCAGAAACCTTCGCGACAAGCGGCCTGACCCGCTGCAAGCTGCAGATGATGCGCACCGCGCCACAACCTTCGAGCTGGCATCTTGGCCCCATGCTCACCGCCGGACTCATCCTGCGCCACTACGCCGCCTTCGCGCATTGCAAAACACAGGCCGCCTATGCGCGGCGCATCGCCGCTGAGCGGCCGGAATTCAATGCCTGGGGCATCCATGTCATGGCCTCGCAAAACGGTCTCGGCGAAGTCATCATCGGCGACTCGCACGAATACGGCTTGCTCGTCGACCCCTTCGACAAAACCGAGATCGACCGGTTGATCCTAGAATACCTCCAGACCTTCCTCGCCGTGCCCGAACTGCGGATCGCCCAGCGCTGGCACGGCGTCTACGCCAAACACCCTGACCGGGCCGACTTTATCGCCGAGCCAGCACCCGGCGTAAAAATCGTCAACGGCGTCGGCGGCGCCGGTATGACCACCTCCTTCGGCCTGGCCGAAGAAATTTTCGCCGAGTGGGAGTAGAAGAATGATCAGTAAAGAACGCATCTACCACTTTATAGAGCCCAGCTACGAGCCGGGGCGCATCGTCGATATCGGGATCATCACCCTGATCTTTCTCAATATCGTCGCGCTGATTCTCGAAACCGTCGAACCCGTCTACAATTACAACCGCGCCGCCTTCGAGGCCTTCGAAGACTTCTCGCTCGTCCTGTTCACCCTGGAATACACGGTGCGGCTCTGGGCCATTACCGCCGAGCCGCGATTCGCGCACCCCGTCACCGGACGCATCCGATTTATCTTCACGCCACTGGCTCTTATCGACCTGCTGGCCATCTTGCCCTTCTTCCTGCCGCTTTTCGGCGTAGATATGCGCTTTATCCGGGTAGTCCGCATCCTGCGCATCTTCCGCGTAATCAAGCTCGCGCGCTACTCCCGCGCCCTGCGCCTGCTCGGCCAGGTCGTCACCGAACGCAAAGAAGAGCTTATCAGCATCTTCTTCGTGCTGCTCACTCTGCTGGTCATCTCCTCCTCGCTGATGTATTTCGCCGAGCACGACGACCAACCCGAGGTCTTTGCCAGTATACCCACCACCATGTGGTGGAGCGTCGTCACCCTGACCACGGTCGGCTACGGCGATGCCTTTCCCATTACCGCACTAGGGCAGACCAT
>DQLG01000559.1 GCA_015660315.1 Candidatus Latescibacterota bacterium | reverse complement strand
TTCAATCACCTTATCTCTTACTCTTTTTTTGTGCGAGTTGGCAACATCAATGATTTGGTTTGTAGAGATAAGAAAAAAGTCCAACGCGAATAGCCTAATTCGCAATATTGATTTTGCTTATTTATACCTGCAGTTCGGCGCATCGGGTCGCTTAGTTGGCGGCAATAGGCTGATACGATAAGGATTTTGTTTACATGGCGCATTTGTTTCACATCCTATTGACCGCTATTGGTCTCAAAAAAAGACTATTCTCAGGTGGTTTTTTTCCTGAATCGGAACGTCGAAAGCAGGTCGAGTATCTGCGGAAACTCTGCGCACTGTTGCTAGTAGATGGATGGGACGACTTCGATTCAGCGTTGGAAGCGGCTATTGTATCTCTTGTCGCTAGTATAGAGTCGCCAGAACGGGCGCAGCAAGAGTATGCTCAAGCGGGTGATCACTACAACGAAATGTGGGGGCCTGGGTTCGATGAGCGATTTCTACTTCGCCAAGGGTTCGGCGCAAGAGCGGGCCGAAAGATCAGAGCTGTTCGATTCTGTTGTGGGTCAACTAGGCATTTTTTTCGAACAACTAGGCGGTTTAATACTGATTTTTTGCCGAATATGGATACATAGATTGCCGATAGACGAAAAAATCGCTATGTCGTTATTGTGGCCGCGATTGATGTTTTTAGATGGACCGCTCTAGACTTGGAGGCATTGTGCTTGGCGATTCTTATCTCCCTGGCTTTACGCAACGACTGTATCAACTTATGTTGCCGCGATGATGGTAGATGATCTCAATATGCGTTGGACTCATCTGATGGTGAGCATCCCGCCATTCCGTATTCAGATCAAGCAATGGTCGCGGCGCGCTGCTGGGATTACTGGTCTTACCGCTCTGATATCACTTGCGGTGCATATAGCCGCTTTGGGCTATGTTGGGGCCGATGCTGCGCCGACTAGCATGCATCACGAAGCCTGGTTACTTCATCGTGACCAGCCCACCCAACCGGCGCTGATTGGTTCGGTGGACCTGCCACAGCCGCTCTCGCTGCAGGTGGCTCGTGCGGCGCGTGCGGGCCGGGTCGCGCGCGCCGCTTTTGGCTTTCTGCCCTACTGGATTGATGCCGACTACTACGACTCGATAGATTTCGATCTGTTGACCCATATCGCGCCCTTCTCCGTTGAGGTGAATCGCGATGGATCGCTGGGGGATGATCATGGATGGCCTTGGACCGCGCTGGTCGACCGGGCGCACCAACATGGCGTACGGGTGATCTTGACGGCGACGCTATTCGGTGATGAGGATGTCGGTATCTTGCTCGAAAACGAAGTGTATCGATCTCGCTTTATGCGTCAAATTCGCGATAAGATCAGGATCGGTCGGGCCGATGGAGTTATTATTGATTTCGAGGGGTCTGGCCAGAATGGCTGGCCTGACGAGATCGGCGATTTTCTGCGGACGCTGACCGACTATATCCACGCAGAGATTCCGGGCAGCGAAGTGAGTTTCGCCAGTCCCGCCATCGATTGGAACAACCGCTGGGACTTTGCCGAGATCGCTGATAGCTGCGACTATCTCTTCGTGATGGGCTATGCATTCTCCGGCAGTTGGAGCGGTAATACAGGCCCAACTGCGCCACTGACCGGCCCTGGTCGCACTATCGCGACGATGCTAAGCGATGACCGCGATTACGGCCAGGTTACGAGGCATCACCCAGAAAAACTGATCCTCGGCGTACCCTACTACGGTTGTCAATGGAAAACACTAAACGGAGCGCCCGGCGCCAGTGTTGAAGCCTTTGTGAATTACCCTCGTCTCAGCGATGCGGTGTCCCAGGCCAGTCTCTGGGGTCGGCGCTGGGATGAGCAGTCGCAGACGGCGTGGTATCGCTTCCAGGATGGAGAGCAATGGCTACAGGTGTGGTTCGACGATATGGCGAGCTTGGAGCTAAAATACACCATGGCGCTCGACAACAATTGGCGCGGATTCGGCATGTGGGCCCTCGGCTATGAGGGCAACGAGTCCGCGCCCTGGCAACTGATTGAGCGCCTCAACGGCCACCGAGTGCCGACCCTGGTCGATCTTCAGGACATTGGCTCCGTCGCGTTTCAGGTTGATCCGCTCTATCCCAATCCCTTTAACGCCAGTATTCAGCTGACCTATCAGGTAGCGGTTGCGGGCCGGGTGCAGGCCGATCTCTATGATATGCTCGGTCGTCGGGTGCGTTCGTGGAGCCAGCACCTGACGACGGCAGGTCGTTTCGCTTGGCGCTGGGATGGCCGTGATCGCGTCGGTGCCGAGGTGGCTTCCGGGGTCTACGCGGTCCTATTTCGCTATACCGCTGGCGATGGTTCTGCGCAGACCGCAACACGACGGATGGTCCTGCTGCGCTGACACGGCTTATCTGATGCGCATCCCCTACTTATCTGATTTGCACCATTGAGGCCGAGATATTTCTTAACGGCGAACAACGTATGCAGCGGGTGGTGATAGTAGGTGCGCGCATGATCGAGCAGAGCGGCGCTGGCATCGATGCCGGTTACCTGCGCCCTCTTTGGGGCCAAAATAGGTAGATCTCGAAAGGGTAACCAATCCATCTAGTTCGACGACGGCCGACTCTTCGCCTCGTGGGGTTCCCAATATTGATCGTACCCTCTGCCTCATTATGTCACTCCCGTTACCAGGGTCAACCACCCCCTGTTGCCATCCAATCACACGCAGTATCTTCGGGGGCTAGTTCAGGCAATACATCACAGAAAGGCACAACCCGAATATGCCAGCCAAGATCTATGCGTATCCGCTCGCCGAGGGCCTCTGCTACAAGGAAGAATACACCGAAGTGCATCGTCACTTCATCCACCCCGGCATCTTTTCAACCCGTGCGAGCGCCCAGGCTGTTCGCGAACACCTGTCCGAGGGAGAAACGCCGTGGATACGCAGCCTCGAGCGGCTCGAATCCTGGGCAGCGGAATCCCTGACACAGGCGCCGGACCCGGTGCAGAGAATCTTTCGGAGCACACCCAACCACATCGGTGTCGATGCAAGCCTTGGCGACTTCCGTTGTGCCAGCCATCTATGCTGGCTGTATCTGCTGACCAAAAAAGTTGAATACGCCGACAAGGCTGTGGAGATCATCGATTCCTGGAGCGCAACGTTGAAAGCGGTCCGAGGTGCAGGATTCAACCTCCAGTGTGGGCTGATGATCCCACACCTCGTCGATGCGGCGGACGTTCTCAAGCACTGCACCGACCGATGGAGCGAGGAGGGTCAGGCCAGATTCCGGGGATTCTGCGAAGTCGTCTTGCTGCCCCATGTCCTCAACCTTAGGATCTCGATCAACGGCAACCACGACTGCGCGACCAACAATGCACTCCTCGCGCTGGCGATCTATCTCGATGACGAATTCCT
>DQLG01000601.1 GCA_015660315.1 Candidatus Latescibacterota bacterium | reverse complement strand
GTAAACGAGTGATCACCGGCGAATCGCTCTTTATGACGCATTTTTCCAACGATGGCCGGAACAAAGAGCGCGTCGCCTTCGCCGCCCCCTATCCCGGCAGCAGCAAGGGGGAGGGTTCGGTGCTCGGCCGTTTGGGCGGCCTGCTCGACGGGGACAAGTACGCTCAGGCCATATCCTATCACGATGCGCGAAAGCCGGATCTGTTCTATTGCAGATGGGGCTTTTGTGCGCGGGGTCGAAGTGCGTCTCACGCTTAGGGTTGGGGTTGTACTCATTACTTAGAGGTTTGTCCCGGCACCTTTTTGATCATATACTGTCCGGACGAATCAATGCTTCCACCAACCTAAGGAATACCATGTACGATCTTCTCGTCCGCAACGCCCGCCTATTGGATGGCAGCGACCAGCCCGCCTTTAAAGGTGATATCGCCGTCGAAGAAGGCCGTATCGTCGCCATCGGCGACCTCACCAACACCGACGCCCGGCATGCCATCGACGCCCAGGGCCATATCGCCTGCCCCGGTTTTATAGACAGCCACACGCATTCCGACCTGACCATCGCCCTCGACGGCCGCGCGCTGAGCTCGCTGAGCCAGGGCATCACCACACAGGTCATGGGCAATTGCGGCGTCTCCGCCGCCCCGACTCGCGACCTGGAACTCTACCACGGGCCGCTCGACCCGGCGATGACCCGCGATTTGACCTGCGACTGGACGCATTTCGACGAATATTTCCAACGCCTCGAATCCAATGGCCTCGGCACCAACGCCGCCACGCTCGTCGGCCACGGCAATGTGCGCGTCGCCGCCATGGGCTACGACGACCGCCCACCGACAACCACTGAGATGGAGTGCATGAAGGCACTAGTTGACCGCGCGATGGCCGATGGCGCCTTGGGTCTTTCTTCGGGTTTGGCCTATGCCCCCGGTCCCTACGCCGAGCTAGAAGAGCTAGTCGAGTTGAGCAAGATTGTCGGCACCTACGGTGGTATCTACACCTCGCATATCCGCAACCAGACCGAGTCGATCGCCGAAGCCGTCGGCGAGGTCATAGCCGTCGGCGAACAAGCCTCGGTCGCCGCACACGTCTCGCATATGCAACCCGGCTCGCCGATGCTTGGCTCCACCCGCGACCTATTGGCGACCATTGATCAGAAGCGCCGCGAAGGCCGCGATATCAGCTGCGACGCCATCCCCTATACCATCGGTAGCACCACCCTAAAATCGCTCTTGCCACCCTGGGCATTAGACGGCGGCGACGAAGCCCTGATCCGCCGACTCAAAGACCCCGAGACCCGCGAAAAAATCAAGCAGGATACGATGGTACACGGCGCCGAGAGCGGCGGCAGCCGCAAACGCAACCTGGTCAGAGAAGGCCAGTGGAACAAGATCTGGCTCGGCAGCGCCGAAAAAAACGCCGCTTATGCCGGAGAGACTTTCGCCGAGATTGGTCGACGGCGCAAACAGGACCCGCACGACGCAGTGCTCGACATTATAGTAGAAGACGAAGCTCGTCCCTGGATGCTGGCCGAAGACGTTTCCGAAGAAGACTTCCTCAATATCGCTCGCCACCCTGCCGGCGGTGTCATCTCCGACGGTTTTTCGCTGGCACCCGAAGGCACGCTCGCCGAGGGCAAACACCACCCGCGCTCCTATGGGGCCTTCCCCTATTTCCTGCGCCACTTCGTACGCGAGCAGGGCGCGATGAGCTGGGAAACCGCTATCCATAAGCTCACCGGACACGCCGCCAACCGCTTTCGCATCGGCGACCGCGGCCTATTGCGCGAGGGCTACTGGGCCGACCTGCTAATTTTCGACCCCGACTCGATCGGCGAGCGCGCCGATTTTGACGAGCCCTACCGCTACCCGCAGGGCATCGACTATGTCATCGTCAACGGCAAGATTGCGGTGGAGAAAGGCGAGGTAGCGGATGGCAGGGCCGGACAGGTGTTGCGGGGTTAGGTTGTGAGATGAGAGAGCGGTGATTGTTTATCGTTTAGCCGTAGGTTCGAACCGATGCACGCCGTCCATTCGAGCCGCGCCCAATATCAATGGGAAGAGCATATGGTCTATCATCCATAGTTCTCTCTTTCCGCCAATCCCTTGGACAATATCGCCACAATCTACCACCGGCGCAGCTCGACGCCAGCGCGGTAAACTTCCTCTGTCGCCATCCACGGCATACTAAAAAAACAAGCTTAAGATCTCCGCAGCAAGCCAATTCGCGCCCGGCTAACCGCACCATTAGCCCTTCTGATACCGAATATTTCACTGCGTTATTTGCGATGATCGATTGAGTACCCTAAGGTCAATAGTCCCACTAAGACACGGACATACATGACCTACGCGCAACTAACCCGCTTTATGCTGCCGCTGGTGCTGACCGCGCTGGTGCAAGAGCTGAGCGGCCAATTTCTCAACGGCGGCATGGCCCGCATGCCGCGCGCCACCGAAACGCTGGCCGCCTTCGGCCTAGCCTTCGGCATCGCCTCCCTGCTCTCCGGCATCCTGACCCAAGCCCGCCAGCTCAGCCTGGTGCTCGTCGAGCACGAGCAGGGATATCGCACCGTCTTCCGCTTCGGCATCATCGCCGGCATCGCACTCTCCGCTGTGCTCGCCCTCTGCGCGCTTACCCCCTTGGGCGAATGGCTCATCGGCGACCTGCACGGCGTCGACCCAGCGCTAACCGACGTGGTGCTACTGGCCTTTCTTTGGCTGATTCCCTACCCCTTCCTGCGCGGCTTAACGCGCATCTACATCGGCACCCTGTTGCGCATCCGCCGCAGCGAGATCCCAGCCTACGGCACCACGGCCGGCATCAGCCTGAGCATTCTCGCCGTCTTCACCCTCCTGCCCGTCGACTTCGTTCAGCGCGACCCGATCTTACTGCCAGTCTTCGCCACCTACGCTGGCGTGTTGACCGAACTCGCCGTCGTCATCTGGGGACACTCACGCCATGTCCGCTTCCCCCCGCAACACAACGCGCCATCCCTTGAGATGGCCTATGTGGTGCGCTTCTTCTGGCCGCTGGCGCTAATCATGGCCGTACAGTCCGGGACCCGCCCACTGATCAATATCTTCGTCGCCCGTGCCGTCGACGGCACCGAGGCCCTCGCCGTGCTGACCATAGTCTACGCCCTCGGCCATATTCCCTATGGCTGGCTCAACGAGGTGCGCAACTTGCCGACAGCTTTCCGCGAAGCCAACAACTTGACCAAAGTCCGCCGCTTCATTTTCGGTTGCGGCGCATTCTCCTTCGTCTGGATGGCCGCGATCGTCTGGACCCCGGCCGCCGATTATATCCTACAGACCTGGGTCGGTATCAGCCCCGAACTCGCCATGCATTGCCTGATTCCGTTGAGTATTTTCTGCGGCTTCCCCATCGTCGTAAGCCTGCGCAGCTATATCCACGGCATCGGCCTGCTACAGCACCGCACGCAAGCCATGGCACCCAGCGCACCCTCCCGTGTAGCCACTGTGATTCTGGTGCTGAGCGCGCTTTCCAGCGTCGATCTGCACGGCGCGACGCGCGCGACCATCGCCTTACTCAGCGGGCATACGGTGGAGACGCTGGTGGTGTGGTGGAGTATTCGACGAGGTGGGAAAGAGATCGAGGTAACAGAGGTATAAACAGATCTACTCTTTATGGCGTCTAATAATCTGCGGCGATCAGATTGCAGACGGTTCGATTATGGGGTGCGCCTCCGGGTGTTTTTTTAGCCCCCCGGGCCTTCGCCCTTCAAGGCGTCGCCTCAACCAGGCCCGCTTACCCCCCAACCACCCGAAAAAACCCTGTGTCTCACCCCGCAATCGAGCTTTAGAAACTGAAATGGTTTTCTTTATATAAACTTAGGGTCTCAACTAATCCGTCACTCTCTTTAAAATAGTATGAGTTGCCTCCAACCCTATAAATCCTTATCCCTATCGTTAACCTCTGTAGTTCATCAGGTCAGGTTAAGGGTACGCGCTATACTAAAACTTTGAATAGGAGCTATCACCATGCAAACCTACAAAGCCGCCCTCATCGGCTGCAGCCGCATGGGCGCCTTCATCGACAACGAAGTCCCGCCCAGCATGCGCCCCTACTCCCACGCCGCCGGTTACGAAGCCTGCGATCGCACCGACCTAATCGCCTGCGCCGATCTGCGCCCCGACGTGATGGCCCAAGTGGGCTCCCGTTACGGCATCGCCGCCGACAGACAATACACTGACTATCGCGAACTGCTCGAACGCGAAAAACCCGATATCGTCAGCATCGCCACGCAACCCGAGCACCGCACCGAAATCATCATCGCCGCCGCCGATGCCGGGACCCGCGCGATCTACGCCGAAAAAGCCCTCTCGGCCTCCATGGCCGAAGCCGACCGCATCGTCGAAGTCTGTCAAGCCCACAGTGTCGCGCTCAATATGGGTACCAATCGTCGCTTCGACCCTGGCTACGACCAGATGAAAGCCGTCATCGACAGCGGCCAGATCGGCGCGCTCAAGACCCTGATCATCCATCAAACCAGCGCCCTCTTCAACGGCGCCAGCCATAGCTTCGACCTCTTGCAGCGCCTCAACTCCGACGCCCCCATCGCTTGGGTCCAGGCGCACCTGCCCGACGGCGACAAAGTCATCGACGACGAAATCCTGCGCGAAGACCCCGTCGGCCACGGCATTATACAATTCACCAACGGGGTTACAGCCTATGCGCTCAATTCGGGTCGGGGCTTGGAAGTCGAAGCGATTTGTGCGAATGGATCGGTGACCGCACTGGGCAATGGCAACGAGTGGCAGTTGCGCGCGCCAGTAAAACAGGACCACCGAGGACGCAATGTGATGGGGCTGGTAGATTTTCCGGCATTCGAACACCGGGCTTCAACCCTCTGTCTTATCGAAGATTTGGTCCGTGTTTTGGATACGGGCGAAGAGCCGCGCGGCGGGGTCGAGATCGCGCGCGCGAATACCGAGTTGATCTTCGCCTTCATCGAATCGCACCAACGCGGCGGGGCGCGAGTAGAGTTGCCGCTGGATGGCAGTAAATACCGATTAGAGCGGGATCGAGCGCCGCGAGAGCCGAAATACAAAGCTGACGCTTAAGACCTGCGGCAATAACGACGGCTAACCATTATAAAGACCTGTCGAATACCACTACACTACCGGAGGCTCGGTTGGGGATCTTCCCGTAGCGGCTGCTGTCCCAGCATTTCACAGTAAGTGAAATCTGGATAAGACCGCCCTCGGAGCAAACCAGGATGGTGAGCGAGAATAAGCGTAGGGAAAACCCCCAACTGGACCGTATAGCACGACCTAGTCGCTAATCGTCGAAATTCGATACGTCGACCGCTCCGGCTTAAACCAATCCGGATTCAAGCGTACCCCCAACCCATTGCCCTTGGGCACATCCACATACCCGCCGCTAATCACCACCTCGGTATCGATCAGTTCCTTATACACCGTCTGAATCTGCGCCCGCACCGTCTCCTGATAACAGCAATTAGCCACCGCCGCCCCCACCTGCAAACCCGCAAACAAGGTCAGCGGCCCCGTGCAGTCGTGCATGCTGACCGGCACATTGTAGGTCTGGGCCAAGTGCGCGATGCGCGCCGTCTCAGAGATCCCGCCGACCCAGGTCGGGTCGATCATCACATAGTCGGCGGCCTGGTTCATCAGCACCGTATTGTAATCGGCCCGGCTCAACAGCATCTCGCTGACCGAAATCGGCATCCGGCTCTGGCGGCGAAAATCGGCGACCGTATCCAGGTTGTCCATCTTGATCATATCTTCCAGCCACAATGGCTCCACTTCGCGCAGCGCCTCGGCGATCCTGAGCGCCGCCGGTAACTGGAAATGCGCGTGCCCGTCGACTAAAATATCCAAGTCCATGCCCACCTTATCGCGGATCTCGCGCAAGGGCTGCACCCCCTCCTCAATCGCGCTGCGCGGAATGCGCGCTGGCCCGTATTGTATCGCCGCCTGGTCAAAGGGCCAGACCTTCAACCCGCTATAACCCAACTCGACCAATTCTTCGGCCAGCGCCACCGGCTCGTGAAAGAGTTTCCACGAATCACCCAAAGGGCCCGGGTCGCCGACCGTGCCCATGCCCGGCCACCCCTTGCGCCCGGTATTGCTCACTCCGTATTGCGGATTGCCACAACTATTGTAGACGAGAATCTTATCGCGCACTGGCCCACCGAGCAAACGGTAGATTGGCTGATTGCACACCTGGCCGAGAATATCCCACAGTGCCACATCAATCGCCGACAAGGCCCTAAGCTCGGTGCCGCGCACGCCAAAGTTCGCCGCCCTTTCGTACAAGAAACGCCAGTGCGACTCGATCGCCAACGCGTCCTCGCCCAACAACCTACGCGCCATCCAATCGTGCAGCATCGCCTGTACTGCCTCGGCGCAATAATAGGTCTCGCCGTGGCCAATAATGCCGGCGTCAGTATGGATCCGGACTAAGAGCAGATCCGGAAAAAACTCCAGCGGCTGCACTGATTCGATCGCGGTGACCACCACCTTACCCTCGTCTATGGGCGAGGGCGGCAGATAAGGTTTTGCCAGCATGAGTATTATCCTTTCCTCAAAGCGTTGCCATCTTCGATTCCGCTGCCGCGCAACAAGGTCCGCTGCACCGCCCGATCGTGTTCCAGCGTAAAATTTGGTTCCTTGTCCCCGCGAATGCAGGCCGCCAGCTCCCGCAACAAAGTCGGATACTCCGGCTCCACCTCGATTTCCACGTCATGCCACTCTCCCGCATCATACTCCTCCGTGCCCTCCTGCAAAAAGACCCGCAGCTGATTCGAGCCCAAAGGCTCGTGCAACACCATGCCCTTCGTCCCGTGTACTTCGATGCGTCGATCCATACCCACCTGCATACCCGTAGTATCGATAATGCCGATCCCGTCCTTACACTCGTGCACCACCACCGCGTTATCGACTTCCGTCCTTGCTCCGTAGTGTTTCCCCAATACACCTTGCACACTCACCGGCTCCCCCATAATAGCAACCATCAAGTCTATCAGGTGCCCCGCCATCTCGAAATATACGCCGCCGTGATAGGCTTTAAACTCCCCGTATAATTCCGGATGCCACTCAATCGGTTTGGGAATATGCCCCCGATACATAAACACCTGCCCCAACAAACCCTCTCGCACCAAACCCAGCATCTCGTCAATCGCCGGATTATAACGCCACATATACGCCATCTGCAACATCAACCCCTTCTCCTCCGCCAACGCATGCACCCGTTCCAGATGCTCCAGATTAACCCCCGCCGGCTTCTCCATCAGCACATGCTTGCCCGCGTTCAGCGCCTGTTCGACATAATCCAGATTCTGATACACATGCCCCTCGATCACCACCGCCGCCGCCTCGCTGTTGAGCAAGTCTTCTACCGATTCAAAAAGTGGGATTTCCAGCCCGTACTCTTTCCATTTCTCCTGATTTCTACTAATGACTTCCGCATCCGCGTCATGCATCCCCACCAACTCAAACTCCTCCGGCCGCGCCGCCGCCTCTTTCACATGCATCGACGCATGGCCGTGCCAAGCCCCCAAAAATACAAACTTCAACATACGACTCTCCTTACAATTTAAATTCCACTATTAAATAGCTTATTTCTCTTCTCAACAAATCATTGATTGTTGAACCCTCACTTTTCCTGCTTCGCAGCGGGCAGGCAAGAAAGTCGGGGCCAATATCGGGGTTTCTCCGGGCAGTGCCTGGACAACATACACGATCGGCGATTGTGACCCAAGCACAATATGCCATACAGTATATAGGTGCTGTGACGGAAATAGGCCGTAGCCCGTCTTTTTCTTATGTTATCGCTCACCTTTCGACGCAACTGAGCAATACCACAGCCGATTTAAAAGGAGCACACCATGCTATTTGGCCAAGGAGACTACACCTACGATTACCACACCGATTGGGCCAATCTCGACAGCGCCTACCACGAAGGCTGGGTCCCAGGCGTCGCCTGTGATTCCAAGGACCGCGTCTTCATCTATTCGCGCAGTGAAAAACCGCTCAATGTCTACGACCGCGACGGCAAACACCTCGCCACTTGGGGCGAAAACGTGCTCACGCCCAACTTCGCACACGGCATCTTCATCGACAAAAAAGACAATGTCTTCGTCACCGACGCCACCGATCACGCGATCTACAAATTCAGCCCCACAGGCGAACTATTATTGACCCTCGGCACCCCCGGCCAGCCCGGCACAAACAAGGGCGATCCCTTCAACCGCCCGACCGATATCGCCATCGCCTCCAACGGCGACATCATCGTCTCCGACGGCTATGTCAACCACCACGTGCACCGCTACACCGCCACCGGCGAGCATGTATGCTCCTGGGGCGGCGAAGGCGACGGACCAGGGCAGTTCTCCATATCCCACACCGTGCGCGTCGACGCGCAGGACCGCATCTGGGATTGCGACCGCGAAAACTGCCGGATACAGATCTTCGATTTAGACGGGAATTTTCTCGACGAGTGGACCGACCTTTTGCGCCCCAACAATATCTTCATCGACAACGACGCAGGTGTGCTCTACATCGCCGAACTCGGTCGCCGCATCAGCATCTGGAATATCGAAACACGGGAATTGCTCTCTTCGTGGGGCGGGGGCGGCGAAAAGAGCGACGTGCCGGGCGAGTTTATAGGCGGACCGCACGGCATCTGGGTCGATAGCCGCGGCGATATCTACGCGGGTGAGGTCGAGCGGGGTGAAGAAGGCACCATGCACAAGTACATTAGGCGAAGTTAAATCTCAATAGAGCCTATGCTAAGAGGGTTCGATGTGGGTTATGCACCGAGCCCTCTTAGTATGCCCTGCAAATAGCTGAGTCCCTGCGCCCTGGCTACCAGACCATAACCGAAGTTCGCGTCATGCCCGTACATACCGGGCGCATGGTCGGCGCGATAGGGCGCCTTACACCCTTTCTCAAACAATAACTTCATCAGGGCTGGTATGGGCACCGACCCTTTTTCATCCTCGTGGTACGTCTCCAAAAAAGCCCACTCGCCATCGAACGCTTCTGCGGCCAAAAAGCGGATATTCCTGAAGTGACAGAAAACAAAGTGCGGCCATAGTTGTTTGGCGATACTCATTACGTCGTTGCGCCGATTCGTCGCCAAGCTGCCCGGGCAAAACGTAATCCCATTCGACGCGCTCGGCACGATATCCACTACCCTTTGCAACGCCGCCCCGTCTTTTACGATGCGCGGGCGACCGCGCACATTAAACGACGGATCGTCCGGGTGCAAGCCCATCAAGATCTGCTCTTCTGCGGCTACCGGTATGATCGCCTTGAGAAAATATTCTAAAGCGCTCCACAAACCCTCTTCCCCACGTTCCTTGAACATCGCCACCACACGTTTGTATTGCTCTTGGGTATAACGCTCGGGATACCCCAAACGCGGCCGGTCGCCCAACTGTTCCAAACCCGGTTCCGGCTGGCGCGGATCATACCCCAGACACGAGCGGTCTTCTTCATCTAGCACGGACAGCAGATTGCGCCACCAATTCTCCGGCCCCATAAAATCATAACAGATCCGATACGGGCCCTCCAAACCCCGTGCCCGCATCGCCGCGCCATAATTGCGCAAGGTCTGACAGTACGCCTCGATATGCTCATCGCGCGCTGACAACTCCAGCTTGATCGCATTGCTAATGACAAAGGTCTCCACTACAGCCAGCCCGAACCCGACCTCCCCCAACAGCTCCAACACACGGTCCAGCCGCGCCCGCTCGACCACCTGCCCCGGCACCGTATCGAAGTAGACGGTTAATCTCTTTACTCCAGGCACCTGCCTATAATAAGCGAGCGGGTTTTTATCGCCCGTGGACCACATGAGCATGGTGGGTTCCATATCGATCATCAAATCCTCAAGCCGATCAGCGTCACAGCGTCACCCACCATGTTATGACAATCCGCCCTTGATCGCACTCTCGACGCGATTGAGCGCTTCGTCGATATCGGCCATGGTATGGGAAGCCGACACGCCGTGGTGCCCAGCGACCAGCGAGCCGTAGTCGTGAAAATAGACCCCCTTATCAGCGGCTGCCCGCACAAAACGCGAGCGCATCTCCACGTCCCGGTCCAGGGTATCGTCGAAACGCTCCACTGGCTTTGTAGAACCAAAGAAAATACCGAAGCGCCCACCCAAACCCTGCACCCTGGCCGGTATGCCGGCGCCCGCGAACAACTCGCTCAACCCACTCACCATCCGCTCGGAGGCGGCGTATATGTGATCGTAAAACCCGGGCTTGCACAGCTCTTCTATCGAGGCCAGCGCCGTCGCCACCGCCAGCGGATTGCCCGTAAAGGTGCCACTTTGCGCCACCTCGCCCAAGGGGCCGACCAACTCCATCACTTCCTTTTTACCGGCCAAAACCACCATCGCACCGCCATTCGCCACGGCCTTGCCGAGCACGCACAAATCCGGCGTAACCCCATAATACCCCTGCGCACAATCCGGCCCGGTGCGAAAAGCCGACAACACCTCGTCGTAAATCAGCGCGATATTGTGGGCGGTGGCCTGCCGACGAACCAACTCCATATACTCCTTATCCGCGACAATGCAACCCTGGTTATAATTGATCGGCTCCATAATGATGCCACCGATCTCATCGCCGTGCTGCGCTAGCGCCTGCTCAAGCGCGGCTTCGTCTTTCCACGGAACAACGACCACCAAATCGTCATTGACCGCGGGCATGCCGGCCGATTCTTGGCAGGGCTCGATAATACTGCCCGGCTCGACAGGCGTCATCGGGGTGTGGGCATTATACATCATATAATCGTAGAGCCCGTGGAAATGCCCCCAAAACTTGAGGATCTTGTCTTTTTTGGTATAGGCTCGGGCAAGCCGCACGCAAATCATCGTTCCTTCAGAACCGGTATTGCCGTAGCGCACCCGTTCGGCACAGGGAATGATCTCGGTAACCCGCTTGGCCAGTTGCACATGGTTTTCGGTCTCGTAGCCCGCGAGTATACCCGCGGCCAGCGCCTTTTCCGCCGCCGCTTGCGTCGCTGGGTGCTGATAGCCCAAAAACGCCGAGCCGTGCCCAAGATTAAAATCGATATATTCCTTGCCATCGGTATCCCAAAGGCGGCACCCTTTGGCCTCTTTGATATAAAACGCATAACCCAGTGCCGAGTTGATTCGACCAGCGCCCCCGACACCACCGGGCAGATAATGTTCTGCCTCCTGGCGCAGTTCTGCTTGGGTCTTTGTCTTTGCTTCCATAGGATTTATCCTCATTTAGATCAGGCATAGAGCGATTTAGAATGCTTGCGGCAGATGCTGCTCAGTAGATAATTTCACATTTTTCACGACGGTGAATTTAAGCTATTCGCCATTTTACGCCATCCAGATCTCGATAGCCTGCTCGGCTCTCTGGTGAGCGGAAATACGTCTCTGCTGCCGCCAGTTACAGTGTCTATTGCAATGGTGCCACAGGACCTTTCCTCAAGAGCAATCGCTAAACGTCGAACCGAACTTCTCGTCCGCTTTGTGCCGATGCGTAAATGGCATCCTGTATGCATTGTACGTTGCGGATTTCGCGCGGACTTTGCGAAGGAGTGTGCCCTGCGCGAATGGCCGTGACGAAGCGCGCGATTTCTTTACTGACGCTCTCACTCCAACCATCGGTCGCAGCAGCAGTCTTAAATTCGTCGGGGG
>DQLG01000385.1 GCA_015660315.1 Candidatus Latescibacterota bacterium | reverse complement strand
GGCGATCGCGCTAGTCGGCGCGACCGGTGCAGGCAAGAGCACGATCATCAATTTGATCGGCCGCTTTTACGAGATCCAGCGCGGGTCGATCCTGGTCGATGGCGTCGACATTCGCGAGTGGGACCTCGAAGCGCTTAGAAGGCGTATCGGTGTAGTGCAACAGGACGTATTTCTTTTTGCCGGTGATATAGAGCGCAATATTAGCCTCGGCCAGCCGCAAATCACCCACGAGCTAGTGACGCGGGCGGCGCAAGGCGTCAATGCCGACGGTTTTATCACCGCTTTGTCTGACGGCTACGCGCATGCGGTGGCCGAACGCGGGGCCTCTTTTTCTTCGGGCCAACGGCAGCTATTGGCCTTTGCTCGGGCGCTTGCTGCCGAGCCGGATATTCTGGTGTTAGACGAGGCTACCGCCAATATTAACACCGAGACCGAGATGTTGATCCAAGAGGCGTTGGTCAAATTGATGCGGGACCGCACGTCGATCGTGGTTGCGCACCGCCTGTCGACGATCCGCAAGGCCGACAAGATACTCGTCTTGCACCACGGTCGGGTCCGCGAGCAGGGGCGGCACGAGGAATTGCTGGAGATGGGCGGAATCTATTATAGGCTGCACCAGTTGCAATACAAGGGCAACGATAAGGCGGATTCATCGGACGCAGTTATAGACGGCACGAGCTGAGTTTTAGCCTATATATCATTGCTCGCGACCACTGTGGAGGCGAGTTGAACTGCGAGGAGGGCATATGTATCGCCTTAGCGCATGCTGTCGAGAAAGCGTTGTCTGACCCACCCCAGATATTGACATAGTGGAGGGGGTGGCCCCGCAGCTACTCGGGACTAACAAAACGGACATAGCCAAGGCGTTCGGGCACGTGGTAGGACTGCAGGTCGAGCGGCGCCCAACCGGAGAGTTCCTTGCTCGGCTGCGCTGTGCGAAGGCGTTCGTAGCGATTGACGTTTATACGCCAGACATCTCCAGGTTGTGGCGGTATATTCGCCGAGCCGGCGATCTTGCCGAAACCCGTCCAGGGTAGGGCCAGTTCAAAGACGGTGCCCTGGTCGACGTCGGAACTGTTGTTCACTGTGCCGTGGTTCACCAGCGCGTGGCGCATGCCCTGCTGGGTCCAGGAGAATAAATCGGGCCAGTCGACCGGCTCGCCATTGGCATATTTGAACTGTTTACTTGGTATCCAGATATCGTTGATCGTATCCAGGCTGTTGATATGGATCTCGGCGTAGTCCTTGCCGTCGCCATCCGGGTCGATAAACAATTCGATCGTCTCTTCCTTGCACAGACAGTCCTTGTCGCCCTCGACCATCGTGCTCCAGATATCAGGGTCTTCGACGGCGATCAGGAAATAGAGATATTGCTGGTCCCACAGCATCTTCGCCATCGTCTGGTGCTGGGGGACCAGATTGTCGTTTTGGAAACGGGTGAAGGGGCCGACCTCTGGTGCCAGTTGCCAGGCGAGTTCGTTGGCGAGGCCGTCGATGACGATGGGGCTACTGACAAAGGCGTTGTCATAGTGACGCGCCCAGTCGGGTGCTTCCTGCGCCTGGGCGGTGATGGCGATGAGAACGATGGGGTAGACGAAGTGGGCAATTTGCAACATGGTAGACCCGTCCTTTTTTGCACCTGGTTAAGTTATGGTTATCGGTATGGATCTATGATTCGAATAGTGCCGTCGCCATTATAAAAAAGCTCGGTGGCTTTGACACATCGAAGATGGCGAATGCTCTTTGACAATGTCGAGCCGTGGTAGAACAAGAACCACTTTTCGTCTATCGCGCAGATCGAATGGTGGGTCGTCCATCCTACCACCGGATTCATGATGCGTCCTCTGTAGGTAAAGGGGCCGTATGAATTGTACTATGTGTTTTTCATTTAATTTGAGGACTTCCTTTGAAAAGTCAACTAGATCCATCTCCTCCACATCTTAATTCAATTGCCCTTGTGAAAGAGCAGTTGTTTCTATTACAGGCACGATAGAAAGCGAGTAATATTTTTTCGCAAATGTCTCTGCCTTGGCCATTGTTTTGATCACAGGCAAACCGTGTTGAGACCACAGTAGATGATAATTTTCAAATTTTGCCTGTATTGCAAATACTTATCAGGAATATTAACAGTAAGCTAATGACTTTTGACATAAGTAATATTCACTTTATTAAATACAAAAAATAATCTCGACACTAATACATGCAGATTGTCAGCGACGGCCAGGCTCCTGAATCGGCCCTTCTCGATAATGCGGTCGTCTTTGCCCGTCGCCGTCAACGCCACCGTCAGGCGCTTGTTGCGCTGTTCAAGACGCTGAGTTTTTCGTTCAAGTTGCTCAAATCTCTCATCAACAGTCATCAGTCGTCTCCTTTATCATGGCCCAGGCTGGAGCGTCCTGCCCATGCCTTTGCGGTTCCAAGCGCCGACCACGCCGTTGCCGTACTCGTCGGCATATAGCTGGACGATTTCGTCGCCCCTGCCATTAAATGGGCGAGTGGCGACCAGCAGGCGAAAATTGCGGTCTTCGCCCAGTGTGCTCATACCTCGAGTGTAGATGGGCGCCGCGCCGGCGAAGATGTAAATCGGTTTTTTGCGCTCCATGCCCTTGGCGATATGCGCGACGATCTCGCCGGGCTCAAGTCGGTTCAGTATTGCGAAAATGCTTAGCGGCGGCGGGCGGGATGCGGAGAGGCGACGATTGCATCGAGCGCATCTCGGTCTTCGCCGCTCAGTGCCCACTCGGCGCTGGCGGCATTGGCGACGACCTGCTCGGGGCTAGTCGCGCCAGTGATGATCGAGGCGACGGCCGGTTGCGCGGCGAGCCCGGCGATCGCTAGATCTAAGAGGCTGTGCTCCCGTTCTTGTGCGAAGCGATCCAATTGCTCTAAGATGTCGAAATTGGCATCGGTGAGCAGTTTGTCGCCGCGCGGTGAGCCGGTGAGTCTTGCACCGTTGGGCGCGGCTTCGCCGCGGCGGTATTTACCGGTCAGAAAACCTGATTCGAGCGGGAAGAAGGGGATAATGCCGACCCCGTAGGCTTCGCAGAAGGGCATGACTTCACATTCGATATCGCGTTTGAGCAGGTTGTAGTAGTTCTGTACTGAAACGAAGCGGTTGAGGCTTTTGTTGTTAGAGGTCCATGCGGCTTCGCAGAGGTGCCAGGCGTCGAAATTGGAGGCGCCGATATAGCGGACTTTGCCTTGTTGCACTAGGTCGTCGAGCGCACGCAGGGTTTCTTCGATGGGGATGCGGCGGTCGACGCGGTGTAGTTGATAGAGATCGACATAGTCGGTTTGCAGCCGTGCCAGACTGGCGTCGATGCTGTCCATGATATGCTTACGCGAGGCGCCCATTTGCATCGGGCCGTCGCCCATTTCCATGCCGAATTTTGTGGCGATAAGCACCTGGTCGCGCTTGCCTTTGAGCCAGTGGCCGATATGGGTTTCTGATTCGCCGGCCGAGTAGATATTGGCGGTATCGATAAAGTTAATACCGGACTCGATGGCCTGGTTGAGCACTTTGGCTGATTGCGCCTGGTCGCAGCGCCGACCGAAATTGTTGGTGCCGAGGCCGACGAGCGATACTTCGAGGCCGGAGTGGCCGAGTTGACGGTATTGCATAATATAGAGCTCCGAGTTCGGGGGGGATTATTTGTGTGGAAAGGGCATGCCCTCGGGCCAGGTATCCCGTGGTTTGTAGCCGAGTGTTGCGCGGGCCGGGCTGAGGTCTAGGCGCGGTGTGCCTGTGGGCTGGCTGGTGGCGAAAACGGTCAGCGATTCGCCGGGGCCGGGTGACGGCGATTCGACGCAGCACGCAAAAAAATGCGCCGCGTCGCCGTGACTAAAGTAGACGCTGGGGCCGTGCTCGTATTGGGCCAAGTGCCGGGCTTCGTCGGTGTTGCGCGGAAACCAGCCGATGCGCACTAGGACCACCGAAAGCTCGTGCACGCGGGCGTACATTTCGCCCAAATCTTCGGCCCATACTTTAGTCAGCGCATAGTGGTTGGTGGGTGCGGCGCCGTCTTCGACGCGAATCAGCCCTTTTTTGCCGAGACCGCTAATCACCTGCAGGCTACTGGCGATGACCAGGCGTTGGACCCCGGCTGCAACGGCAGCGGCGCAGACGTGGTAGAGCCCGCGCACATTGGGTTCCAAGAGCACGTTGAGGAAATCGGCGTTGTTGGGATAAGCGCCCAGATGGATGACGGTATGCATGTCTGCAACGGCTTCGTGTACTTTGTCGAGATCGCTGAGATCGCCAATGACAGAATCTGCAAGGTCTGTATTGGCTTCAAGCGCCAAGCCGCGCACCTGGTGTCCGCGCCCTAAAAGATGGCGGCAGACGGGGGTGCCGATGGCGCCGCTGGCGCCGGTGACGAGGACGCGGTGCGGGGTAGGGGTTTTAGCATTCATGATTTTGGCTGGTGGTATGTATTGGATTTTAAGAAAAACTGAAAGAGATTTAGGTTTGCGCTATGATAACTTTGCAATGCTGACTTGTTGCGGTTGGTCAAAAGTCGTACGCCTATTGGATTGATCTACTTGTTGTGTGGTGCGATTCGCTGTCTTTAAATCAAAAAGTACAAGGTGATACTAGGCAAATTATCTACATTGCTCTACCGCATGCGGGTAACGCAGCAAGGCGGCAGATTTTCCGATTGAGATCGATAGGTCATATTGGACGATTTCATCCAAGAATAATGGACCTAATCATCCGCACGTATTTTTCATGGCTTTTTTGTTCCTAAGTATTTATAAATAAATTAAAAACAAGAAGGCGCTATCGGCCTATCGCTGGCAGTGCTATTGTTTATAGTGTCTATTCATAGTTGCCTAATTCGGGCGATGCGCAATACCCGCCGTAAAGGATCCGACACTTTTGCATCCTAAAACTTCCTCAATTTTACTGGTCTTATGTTTCGCCATGGCCTGTCCGCTGCAAGTGGATGCACAGTTTGCCGATGCCGATTGGCCCTTCTATCACGGTGATCCCACGGCATCCCATTATTCAGAGCTCGGTCAGATTACTAAGGAAAACGTAGGGCAGTTGGAAGTAGCTTGGACCTATCATTCGAGTGAGAGTCTGCCCGAAGGCCGCACAGATAATCAGTGCAATCCCATAATCGTCGACGGCGTCTTATATGGTTCATCCCCCGATGGCTATTTTTTCGCCATAGAGGCGGCCACCGGCGAAGAAATTTGGCAATACGATTTCCAGGGGCATCGCCGGTCAGTGCACGTGCGCGGGACTTCGTACTGGAGCGACGGGAAGGCGGCGCGGTTGTTCGTGGCCATCAATAGTGAGTTGCGGGCGCTCGACGCGAGCACCGGCGAACTGGTCACCGGCTTCGCCGATCGGGGAAGCCTAGATCTATGCTACGGGCTGGCCCGGTCGATTGAGGAGGTTGGCCGCTGGCACTCGACTACCCCCGTTACTGTCTTTGAGGATCTGCTCATCGTCGGCGGTTTTACTGCGGAGGGCTATGGGGCCGTGCCGGGCGATATTCGCGCCTTTGACGCGCGCACCGGCGAGAGGGCATGGATATTCAAGACCATTCCCGAGCCGGGTGAATACGGAGCCGATACCTGGCCCGAGGGCGCGCGCGAACTGGTGGGCTCGGCCAATTCCTGGGCTGGCTTTGCCGTCGACGTGGAGCGGGGCATGCTCTTCGCGCCTACGGGCTCGGCGGCGTTCGATTTCTATGGCGCTGAGCGTCTGGGGCAGAATCTCTTTGCCAACTGCGTCATCGCCCTAGATATCCGCACCGGTAAGCGCATCTGGCACTACCAGATCGTGCACCACGACCTGTGGGACCGAGACGTGCCGGCCCAGCCCAATCTGATTACTGTAATGCACGGTGGCAAGCGCATCGATGCGGTCGCGCAGATCACCAAACACGGCTATGTTTTCGTGCTCGACCGGGAGACGGGCGAGCCGTTGTTTCCAGTCGAGGAAAGGCCGGTCCCGCAGAGCGTGGTCGGGGAGGACAAGGCCTGGCCGACCCAGCCCATCCCGTTGAAGCCACCCCCCTTCACGCGCACCGAATTGAGCGAGGCTGGCTTGAGCGATATTTTGCCAGGGACTCGCGCATATACCAAGATGGCTATGCAGAGCATGCGCTATGAGGGCAATTTTACCCCGTTCAGCAACAAAGCGCCGACGATCCTTTTCCCCGGCACGATCGGCGGCGGCAATTGGGGCGGCGCGGCCGTCGACCCGAAAAATGGCATGCTCTATGTCAACGCCAACGAAGCCGCTTCTTTCATCAGCCTAGTGACGATGGTCGACGCTCCGAATCTCTCGCCCTATCAGCAGGGCCGGAATGTCTACGCCCGTCGCTGCAGCGCCTGCCACGGTATGAACCGCATGGGCGGCAACCATATGGGCTATACGCCGCCGCTGCTCAACTTGGAGACGCACATGACCCGTGAGCAGGTCTTGGATATTTTTCGCAATGGCAAGGGACGGATGGAGGCGCAGCGCGGGCTGATGCATGACCCCGAGGATGTCGCCATGCTACTGACTTTTCTATTCGAAAATCCACCCGCCGGGCAAGAGCACATATCCGACCCTGGTGAGGACGGCCAACTCATCTATGCGCACTCGGGCTATAATCAATTTCTCGACCAAAACGGCTACCCCGCCAACAAGCCGCCCTGGGGTACGCTCAACGCCATTGACCTCAACGAGGGCACGATCAAGTGGCAGGTGACCTTGGGCGAGTATGCGGAGCTCAAGGAAAGAGGTGTGCCGCCGACCGGAACCGAAAACTGGGGTGGCCCGATCCTTACCGCCAGCGGTCTGATCTTTATCGCTGCGGCGGCCGACGACAAGATTCGAGCTTTCGACCAGGACACCGGCGAGGTGCTGTGGGAGGGTGATTTGCCGACTGCGGGTTTTGCGACGCCGAGCACCTATGCGGTCAACGGCCGACAATATGTCGTTATCGCTAGCGGAGGCGGTAAGGTAAGTCGCCCGACCTCCAGCGCGTTTGTCGCATTCGCCTTACCCGAATAATTTTCGCAGCGGGTGCCCTCAATGATCTTTAACTTGGGTATGAACACGGTGCTCAAGGGGTTGCAGGTCGTCTTTACCGGCGGTTTCGCTGCGCGCAGCGAAGTGCTGTAGTGGCTGAATGTTCTGGCTGTCGCCGCTACGTTCGGAATTCCGCATTCGCTCTTCGCGTGGATGGCAATCGGGGCGGTGGCGGTCTTGATCCTGACGCCGCTGGGCCGCTATATATATGCCGTTGGTATTGGCGGCGACCAATATCCTGGGGGGCCGCGGCAGGTATATGGGCACAGCACCAGCTCGATTGTGCTGCTGTCGAGTATGCTCTTTGTTGACGTAGATGCCCGAAGCCGGCCGGCAGATCATTTGTGGCGCGGTAATTATCGGCATGCTTGCTGGTCTACGCTCGGCAAGAGGAGCACTAGTGTTGGCTAGGGTTATGCGATGTCGTTATTAAATAATGCGGTGGCGCCGATTGCGCTTGTTGGCTTATGTGGCTTGGCCTTTGTTTTGGGCATTGGCCATTACTCGCAGGAACAGACGGCGATTCATATGCGGCAGATCGAACAACTCCGCGCGGAGGCGGCGGCGATTCGACACAGTGAACAGGCCGCTCGTGTACAGGCGTTAAACACCCGAGTGGCGGCGGCGAGGGCACAACGGGCCGAATTCGCCGCTAAAATGGCAGAAACTGCCCGGGCTGCTGCCATTGCTGCGCTGCCTGGTGACCCGGCCAAGGGCAAGATGACCTATATGCCTTGTGCGACTTGCCACGGCATGCAGGCGGAGGGCAAGCGCGTTTTCAATGCGCCGCGTTTAGCGGGCCAGGAGCCGTGGTATGTGCGAAGCCAGCTATTAAAGTTCAAAGAAGGTGTGCGCGGTAAGCATCCGCACGACATTTACGGCATGCAGATGGCAATGGCGACTTCATTGATATATAATGTAGAGGTTCTCGATAATGTCGTCGCCTATATCGCCTCGCTGGGTACTGGGAAAACCGTCGAACGGGGCAAGGGGGATGCGATGGCGGGCAAGCAACACTACGCCGTCTGTGCCACCTGCCATGGCGTCAATGCCCAGGGCATCGAAACACAGCAAGCCCCAGCGCTTAGCAAGCAACACGCTTGGTATTTAGAGACACAGCTCAGGCATTTCAAATATGGTCTACGTGGTACCCACAAAAGCGATCTTGAAGGTCGGCAGATGGTCCCAGTGATGCAGGCGCTACAGGATGAGGTCCTCGCCGATCTGGTCGCCTATATTCAATCGCGTAACAATTTATAGATTAGAAAGGATCGAATGATGAGCGTGGAAATCAGAGATGAACGGTTTAAGCAGGTTGTCGGTGAGGGCCGTGAGCTGGAGCAAGTGGCGACGGATTTTATCTTCACCGAAGGGGCGATGTGGAATGGTTCGACGCGGGAGTTGGTTTTTAGTGATATACCGGGCGACGTAACCCGCAAGTGGTCCGCTGAGGGCGGCATTAGCGTATTGCGGCAACCCAGTTCGAAAACCAATGGCAATTATTACGATCTTGAAGGCCGTTTGATCTCGTGCGAACACGCGACGAGTAGAGTGGTGCGCGAGGAGGCTGATGGCACATTCAGCGTTTTGGCGACTCACTACGAGGGTAAAGAATTAAACAGCCCCAATGACGTGGTCGTAAAATCGGATGGAGCGATCTATTTCACCGACCCGACCTATGGCCGTATGGATGTTTTCGGTTTGCTGCGCGAGCAGGATCTGGATTTTCAGGGAGTGTATCGGATCGATCCCAACTCGGGTGATCTCTCCCTGTTGGCCAACGATTTCCAGCAGCCCAATGGCCTGACCTTTTCGCTCGACGAGCAGCAGCTATTCGTCAACGATACGGACGCCGGCCATATCCGCGTGTTTGAGGTTGCGGAAGACGGCAGCATATCAGGCGGCGATGTCTGGGCGGTGCCCAAGGGGGCCGGCGATGGCGGCTGTGACGGCATGAAAATAGACAGTGAGGGCAATCTTTATTGCACCGGTCCGGGCGGGTTGCACGTATATGCCTCCGACGCGACGTGCCTCGGGGTGATCCAAGTGCCGGAAGTCGCCGCGAATTTCACCTGGGGAGACGACGATTTGCAGACGGTGTATATCACGGCGTCTACCTCACTTTATCGCACGCGGGTCAATATTCCCGGGCGGAAGATTTCCTGAAATGAGCGAGAAAAAAGTCCGTTGGGGAATTATCAGCACGGCGCATATTTCCAATTGGGGATTTATTCCGGCGTTCAAACAGACGCTGCGCGGGGAGTTGGTGGCGGTCGCGAGTAGAGCCCAGAGCACTGGCGAAGAATTTGCCGGGCGGCACGAGATTCCTAAAGTCTTCGACAGCTATTCGGCGATGCTGGAAAGCGATGAGATCGACGCGGTCTACAACCCGTTGCCCAATTCGATGCATGCGGAATGGACGGCAGAGGCGGCGAAATACGGAAAACATGTCTTTTGCGAAAAACCATTAGCGGCCACTAGCGCCGAAGTGGCGCAGATGGCGGCGGCGTGCAAGAACGCAGGGGTGCTGCTTTTTGAAGCCTTTGTTTTTAAGTGCCATCCGCAGTCGCTCAAGTTGCGCGAGTTAATTGCCGGAGGAGCGATCGGCAAGTTGGTGCAGATGCAGGCGCATTTTAGTTTTTTTCTCGAAAGACCGACCGACAATATTCGCATGAACAAAGAGCTGGCCGGTGGCTCGTTGATGGACGCGGGCTGTTATCCGATTACCTTCGCGCGTTATGTCTATGGCCGTGAGCCAGTTTCCTTGATGGCCCAGTGCCGCATCGATCCGGACTATGGTGTCGATACGCGCGCCAGTATCGTGTTGGATTTCGGTGCGGACGCGCAGGCGTCGTTAGTGCTGGGTTTTGACGCGCCGGCGGGGCCGGGCGCGATGATCTTCGGCGAAGATGGGTATATCTCCGTGCCGGGGCCCTATCACCCGGGCGAGCAGAGCGCGTTTACAGTACACAATGGTGATGATGTGGAGACCTTCTCCTTTGCAACGGGCACGATGCCCTTTGCGCCGGCCATCGAACATTTTAATGACTGTATTCTCGATGGCAAGGAACTAATGGTGCAGGCCGGTAGCGCAGCGGGCACGATGGATATCATCGCGGCGACGTTGGAATCTTCGCGCTCTGGCAGGCGGATAGAGTTATAGCACTGTTATCAATAGAGGGGCTGCGAACGAATAATTTTAGACCCCGGTGCGACAGGGGAAATTGGCCGCGCGGCTAAGCAGCGCACGATATAGCCCCACGCATTTTCGTGCGCGATTTGGAGCGGACAAAAGCCCTATTGTCGGGGGATTGTGAATGCTTCCAGGGCGACGTTGCAGACCCGATCAGCCTGGCGCCCACCTTAGAAAGAAGTGCACAAGGTCTTAACGCTCTCGCCATCCGAGTCGCGACACATCGAATGACAAAACAATGTCGTGAGAGCGGCGGCGTTCGACCAGCAGGGCCTAGGTGAAAAAGCGATCCGGGAGATGCTGAAAATGTATTTGGCAGATGATGTGGATCGGTTCGTGCCGGGGATGAGGTCCAGCGGTGGCTGATACCAGATACACTTAGCTTTTTACAAAGAAGGGTAGCTGGCCGATGAGGTCGGTACATGAGATCGCGGGGCCTTCTTGGGGTGGTATTTTCGTGGGCCACCGAATGTAAATGGCCTGGATCCATATGGCTTGACGAGGTTCACAATCGATCTGCTAATTAGCTCACCTGTGGGGCAAAAGATCTTGTTTGCTCGTACAACGCGATGGTATTTTACGAATTGCCAATATGATCGGTTAATACTCTTTTAACCAGCACGCTTATGCCCGACTCTGCCGAGGCGTAGCAGGTCTCGTTTAACGAACCGGGCATCAAAGCAAAATGGACCAAATTCGCCTCCACCAAGTTCGTTAAAAACCACGAGAAGAGCAGGGGCAAGATGTGCGCGGTGGCCAGCAGGATTTGCTTGTCAAATTGGATCAAGGCGGAATCGAGAAAGGGCGAGTATCCCAATTGCGCGGTCAGTTTTTCGTCGATACTAGCCATGGGGATGTCTCAATCCAGATAGCAGATGTCCATATAGGAACGATGTCTAATTTTTATGCTATTTGGCAACTAAACGCAAATATTACGATTGTATGTCGTTGGGCGGTGATATAAATTGATGCGACCCTACGGCTCGCAGGCGTTTTAATAACTGCGCGATGCGCGTTTATCGAATTTCTGATCGCACTGCGTAGACCTATGTCCTGGAATTTATATTGAATCAAGCAGATCGTCCCAAACCTCATTCAAGCACAGCATCGTCCCCGCCGCAGATTCGCTTTGGTGCAATGGCCATGGGTATGGCATTGTGTCTTGGGATCTCCATCGGGCTGCCCTATGGGGAGTTTATTATCCAGGGGACTCGGTTGGGCTTGAGTTCTTCCACGCCCGCGGCCTTCTTCCTGCTCTTCCTATTGGTAGTCCTCGTCCAGCCATTGCTCAGTGTCGTGCGGCGGAGTTGGTCGTTGAATCGAGCCGAGTTGCTGCTTATCGCGGTGATGATGATGCTGGCGACGGCCATTCCCACGCGCGGTTTTACCGGCGTGGCTCTGGCGATCATTTCCGCCGCGACCTATTACGCCACACCCGAAAACGGCTGGGCTGAGAATGTGATCCCCCATATTCCCGATTGGATCGCGCCCAGAGACGAGGCGGCGATCAAGGCATTTTACGAAGGGTTGCCCCAGGGGGCGAGCGTGCCCTGGGATATTTGGTTGGTGCCCCTGGGCTGGTGGTTGGTGTTTATGGTCGGGTTGTATTGCATGATCATCTGCGCGATGACCATTATGCGGCGCCAATGGATGGACCACGAGCGGTTGCTCTACCCCCTGGTCCAGGTGCCGTTGACCATGATAGAGGATGGCGGTACTAATCAGCATTTAAAGCCTTTTCTGAAGAACCCCCTGTTGTGGGTGGGGTTCGCGGTGCCCTTTGTTTTTAATACCATCAATGCCTTCAGCCACTACTTCCCGTTTATTCCCTCTCTCGAAGGCGATATTGCTTTTAGGGTCGTGCCAGATACGCCGCTAATCCGGGTGCGTCTCAACTACCTGGTGCTCGGTTTGGCCTTTTTCATCAATACCGGGATTTCGTTCAGCCTATGGGTTTTTTTTCTGCTCGCCAAATTTCAAGAGGGGATCTGCAGCCTGCTGGGTATCTACAGCGCGGAGCAACTTGGCCGCTTTGGACACATGGGGCCCACAATGGGTATGCTGAGCCATCAGACGCTGGGCGCGATGGTCGTGCTGCTGGTGATGGGTTTGTGGACCGCGCGCGAGCATTTGCGCGAAGTCTGGGTGCAGGCCTGGTCGGGTGATCGCCAGATCGAAAGCGGCGAGATTATGTCCTACCGTGCAGCGGTTATCGGACTGGGGGTGGGTCTGGCCATTATGG
>DQLG01000460.1 GCA_015660315.1 Candidatus Latescibacterota bacterium | reverse complement strand
GCCTTCGGCTTCGATCGCGTAGAGCCGACCGGAATCGCCGGTACCGGCGTAGAGGCCGCCGTTGGGGGCGTGGGCCAGTGACCAGATACGCTCGGTTTCCAGTTCTGTTAGCGTTTCCAACGCCGGAGCCAAGCTCAGCGCACCGACGGCGGCGATGGAGACACCTTCGCTCTTGCCTTTGGCGAAATCGTGGTAGGCGTGTTGTTGCCAAGTTTTGGCGCCTCCTGCCTCGGTGGCTGTGTTCGCAAACAGGAGCAAGAGCAAGGCGCAGAAGATGGGGATCACGGTAGTTTTCATTGGTATCAGGGCTTTCTCAACATCATTTCGATGTTTTGCTCGCCGGCGAGCACATAAGCGGTGCGTACCGTTTGGCGCAGGATAACTTCACCTTGAACTGAGCCTAAACGCCCGGCCGAGCGGTCTGCGGCGAGCACGGCGTGCGCTGAAGGCGGTAGTCCCGGCAACTCGCGGCCGTCGATGGTAAAACCGGAACCGGGGCGAAAGAGTTCGACGACTAATTCGTCGTTAGAGCCGGCGCGCCCCAGTAAGTCGAGCAGGCCGTCTACGTCGCGTGGTACGAAACTGTCGGGGCGGCGCACTGCCTCCCAGGATTCGCTGGCGGTGCCGCTGCCGACGCGCAGGACGAGCGGGCCGGGTTCGAGATCGGTGGGTAAGTCCAGGGTGATGTATTCCTCGACCGCGTCGGCGCGATAGGGTTGCAGCGTTACTTTCAGTGCGATCTGTTGCCCGGCCATTGGGCTGGGCGTCGACAGCCGCAGGGTGGCGATCTGGGCCTTCGTCATGTTTTCACCGATCTCGAGGTCGAAGTGCAACGAGTCGATATCCAGGTCGGCGAAGGAATTGTGTAGCAATAGGTCGAGCGGGCGTACCGCGTCCAGCGCGGCGTCCAGCAAGGCGATGTTGCTGCTGTATATCTGCCGGCGTTCGAGGGTGCGGCCGCCGGCTAAGTGGATGCGGGCGTGCAGCCGCAATGTCGCGTCGCCGAAGATCTTTTCGAACGCCTGCAGTGAACTGAGCAGGACCGAGCGGACCAGTGGGGCGCTAAGATCGCGGTGGCGCAATACTTCGCAGTGGATACTCCGGTCGGTATTCGGCAAGTGCAGGGCAATGGCCACCGGCAGCATATCCGGAGCGGAACCGATGGTGCCGGCGATGGCCGGGTAGCGGTCTTGTCGCACGGCGCCGACGGTCTGCGTCGCGGTGCCGAGCTTGAAGGAGATTACTTGGTTGGGAATAATATCGTGAATATAGGCACCGGTGGCGGGCAGGTCGGTGGCCCCGAGTGACATCATGGGATGGCCGAAGCCGGCGAAGCGTTCACCGTCGATCCAGGTGAGGGTGCCGATGCCCGTGGCGCTGTAGTCACCGCGAATTATTTGTACCCCTAACGACGCGCCTGGAATGAAGGGCGTTGGTTGCTCTGAGGGCGCCGGTCCGGCCGGGCTGTCTAGCACTTGCAGGCCCATGGGTTCGAGTGTTTCGTGTAACACTTGACGCGCGGCCGGGCTGAAGCCGGCGATGGCCAGTGGCATCGCCAAGGGATGGAGGTTGCCGAGACCTTGTCTGCCAAGCTGGCGGCTTGTTTCCGCGTCTAACTCTATTGGGCGCCCGTAGGTTTGCTTCGGGTCGGTGTCCGGCCGCCGGGCGACTTCCAGCATATCGGTGATGGGGGTGATGCCGCCAATGGGGTCTTTGCTAAGGGTCCAGCCGTGGGAAACCGCGCCGATCAGGCGGCCGTCTATATAAACCGGGCTGCCGCTCATACCCGCGATCACGCCTGTATGCTCCAGCGGACCACCGGTGAAACGGGCCAGGATCCGGTCCATATGCGGTCTGCGCACCGCTTTCATCACGCCGAGGATCTCGACCTGAAAGGTATCGATTTGGGTTCCCTGAAAGGTCGTCAGCCCATAACCGCGCATACCGCGACGCAAGTGGTCGGACTCCATGATGGCGACGGATTGCGCGCCAAGTGAAGGAGTAAATAGGGGTAGGAGCGCGAGAGTGAGCAGTACTCTAAGGCGTCCCATTATGCGAAGTGCGGTCTGCACGGCCTTTTGCAGCGCCTTTCTGAGAAAAAAGAAAAGCTATATAGGGCCGGGACAAAAGTCAAGATAAGGGGAAGATAGACTTTCGCTGTAAGATTTTGTTTGCCAACGAGTTGTATTCTTTGTCTCCCTGTTGTGTCCCTTGACAAATGCCCCGCAGCAGATAGTATTTAGCCTTACTTATTTATCTTATTTATCTTTATACTATAACTTTTTATTCGTTTGCGGGAGTTTAGTTTGTACGAAGCTTATTGGGGGCTGCAAGAAAAACCATTCGAAAATACACCCGATTCACGTTTTCTCTACCATTCTGGTGGCGGTGCCGTTGTCTATAGGCTTCTGGATTATGCGCTGCAGAATAATCGCGGTGCGGCGCTGCTTACCGGGGATTCGGGATGCGGCAAGACGCTCGTCACGCGCGCGCGGATCCAGGAGTTGGATCCTGCCAAGACCGAAATCGCCCTGCTGACCAACCCGCGTTGGACGCCCGAGGAATTTCTCAGCGAAATTCTCTATGAGCTCGGCCACGAGGAGGAGTTCACCGAACGGACCCAGGTCGTACACCGGCTACACCAAGTGCTCTACGAGAATTTTGAGGCCGGCAAGAATACCCTGGTGCTTATCGACGAGGGCCAGTTAATGAAAGACCCGGCCGTACTCGAAGAGTTGCGGCTGCTGCTCAATTACCAACTCAACGACGCCTTCCTTGTCAGCTTGCTACTGGTCGGCCAGCCGGCTCTGGGCCAGCTGATCCGCGATTATCCGCCGCTTGACCAGCGCGTCGTCACACGTGGCCACCTCAAACCGTTCTCGGTCGAG
>DQLG01000741.1 GCA_015660315.1 Candidatus Latescibacterota bacterium | reverse complement strand
GAGCCACTCTTTGGCGACGAGCTGGATGCGGCCTGGCCCGCTGACTTTTCCTCCCTTAAGGACCAAAGCGTGCGCCTGCGTTTCGTCCTGCAGGATGCCGATCTATTCGCCCTGCGTTCCACTTAACCTTATCGCCGCTGGTGCGCCCAGCCACCATAGGGCGCGCGGCGGCGACCTAGACAAAGACACTTCCTATGCAACCCTGGACTTTCCTGCACATTTCCGACACGCAACCCGGCTCGCCGCGCTCCTTCCGCTTCAACCCACGTTATATGGAAAACTGGCAGACAGCCTACCGTCAGTTACAATCGATACATGCCGACCTACTGCTCGTCGGTGGCGATCTGACCCGCGATGGCTATATCCACGATTTTGAGTTGGCAAAGGCCAAAGCCGAACTCGACGCCCTTCCCTACCCCTACTACGCCATCCCTGGCAATATGGATAACGGCAACAAGCATACTCCGATCGCCGGAGCCACCGGCCGCGATGATCCCCGACTCAATGCCACCACCGAAAGCTTGGACAATTTCGCTCGCTTCTTCGGCCCCTACCCCTGGACCTTCGTGCACAAACAGGTCCGCTTCAGCGGCCTCTACGCCGCACTCGCCGGCTCGGGCCTGCCGCACGAAGAACGCATGTGGCGCTTCCTCGAAGAACAGCTGCCCGCCACGCCAAGCGCCAAACACCACGTCGTGCTTATGCACTACGCGCTATTCGTCGACACGCTCGACGAACCGACCTGGGATATCACAAAAAGAGACGAGTACCACAGTTGGTACTTCTCCATCGACAACCCCCATCGCCAGCGCATCTTCGACGCCTTGAAAAAAACCAATGTCGAAATTGTGCTCAGCGGCCATATCCACTGCCGCCGCCCTCCGCAGGAAGTAGATGGTATCCGTTTTTACCGCTGCGCCGGTATCGCCATGCCGCAATGGCAGGACCGCTTCCCCGACGGCGACGCACGCCTGGGCTTCTATCGCTTCGAAGTCGGCGACGATGGCATACGCGATACATTTATCCAGTTGGAGAAAGAGTCGAGCGCTGAAGGTGCCTATGGTCCGGGCGGACACCCGCGGCCCGAAGAACGGGATTATTCGTTGGCGTTAGAATAATAGCTGAGAAGTGTGGTGGCTTGCAGTGGGTCGCAGATAGGGCATGGCCCACAGGGGTGCTTGCTCCTGTGGGCCATGTCTATCCGCTTGCGCCGGTCTTGATGAGATACAAAAAGACGAATAGCCAGGGGCCCCAACCACAGCAGTGGAGGTTTGTTGGGTCTGCCGCGTGGCAAAGCCTTACAAAGGCCAGCAGTTGAACTATATCGCCCCGCTCCCACCGACCTTACGGTGGCTCTGCCACACGTTGCGTACTTCCACAAACTTATTAGGCCGCCTTAGCTTTGCCCGAAGGCAGTCCCGCAAACCGCAGCGCGAGACGCACCCAGATACCTAGCAACTCTCCTTCTTGGGAAAGCGCAAAAAACGCGATGCCGTCCCCCCCATAATATCCCCCCGCTCCTGCTCACCAATATTTGGCAACAACTCGTCAATAACCCGCGTATATTCTCCATACCCCGGTTCTTCGTAAATCCACGGCGCATCCGTCGCCCACATCAGCCGCCGCGAACCAAAATCGCGTAACAACCGCTCGTGCCACCCCACCAGATCGCGATAGGGAAAGGCCTCCTTGCTGAAGGCATATTGCCCCGAGAGCAACACCGCCACATTCTCGTAGCGCGTCAGCCGCCAGGTCGTGTGGAAAGCCGGGCTATAAGACGGCGTCTCGATCTTAGGTCGCCCCCATTCATCGACCGTGAATTTCCCCTGCCCCGGACACATGCCAAGATGGTTTAGCACCACCCGCACCTGCGGGAAGGCGTCGACCATATAGGCGATCAGGTGCGCGTCGACCGCCTGCACATAAAGCCACAGTACATAGTCGCGCTCGGCCGCGTGTTTCCAAATCCGGTAACTGCTGAACTCGCGCACGTCAATCTGCGCAAAAGGATCCCTTGGGCCACCCAACGACCCGAGGCGGAAACCTACGATACCACCCTGATCCGCCAGCGCGTCCATATGCGCCTCCGGCTCGGCGCAGTCGCCGGGCACCAAAGCAATGCCGAGAAAACGATCCGGATACGTATCGATGCAATGCCGCAAATAGGCATGTTCGGTAATTTCAGCGCCGCCGATCTGCACCAACATCGCCTGGTCGATCGACTGCGCGTCCATATGCGCGAGAAATTTTTCCGCCGTCTCCTCGCGATCGGCCGGCGCCAAAGCCGAGGCCTCGCGCGGAAACTGCTTCGACTGCTTGGCAAACACGTGCAAGTGCGCGTCGATGCGGACCATATTACACCTCCAAGCCAAAAAGCGCCCGGCGCTCTCGGCTCGTGCAGTATTGCTCAATCGCGGTGAACGCTTCGGGCTTGATCTTTTCGGGCGTGCGTTTTTCGTAAATCAAGATAATCGACTTGCGCACCGAACCGCCATTGTCCATCGCCGTGTGCCAGCCATACGAATTGAACATAATTGCCGTACCAGCCTTGCCCGGAAAAGTTATGTGCCCCGGCATGCTCTCTTGAAATTGCGGCCGTTCGTACGGACCACTGCCAATTTTATGGCTGCCGGGCACAAAGCCGAACTCGCCCGTACCCCGCGCAACATCCCCGACGTAGATCTGCACCTTGATATGCAGCGGGTTCGTCGGCCCCACGTCCGGATGCCAACCCGTATAACTCAACGGCCAGGGCGGCACCGAGCGCACCTGCGGGCCAAGAAACAGCGTCTCGCCGCCGGTAAAGTGCTGCAAAAGCCCAAACCAACTCTTGTGGTCGACCAGATTGATAAAGATCTCGTCTCTTTCCAATGGATTCGGAATGTCGTAATAGGTGGCCGTCGAATCGCCCTTGGCTATGCCATCCAGCCAATCGTCCTTGCAGGCGGCGGCGCAATAGTCAAAGGCCTGTTGCAAGCGGCCTAGTTCATCGCCCCTTATAGCCTCTTCGAGCACTAGATAACCCTGCTCGTCCCACTGTCTTTGTTGTTGTTCGGTCGGTTCCGTCATAAATGCGCTCCTTTTGCTTGCATCCTCTAGGCCAGAAGGGTAATATATCCGCACACTTTGTCAAAGGCGAATCAACAGACGATGAAAATAACCGCAACCAAGACCTATGCCTTCAGCGTGCCCACCGGGCAAACGCTCAGCGACGAATACACCGGCGAATTGATCTCTAGCACCAGCAAAACCTGGTTATTCTTTAAGATCGAGACCGACGCCGGTCTCAGTGGCTGGGGCGAAGGCAGCGGCGAGTGGCTAGTGCCCGCCGTCGAGGCCACGCTCAAAGAGTGGGACGTGCTGTTGGTCGGTCGCGACCCGCTGCAATACAAGGAGCTCAGCGAGGATATTCAAAACCGCCTGCCCTGGAAGGGCGGCCCCGTCTTCGGCACCGCCATCGCCGCCATCGACACCGCCTTGCACGATTTGGCCGGCAAAGCCTGGAACGTGCCGGTGCACGCGCTTTTGGGCGGCAAGCGCCGCGACAAGATCCGCGTCTACAGCAATGGCGGCTCCTTCGCCTCGCCGCAAGAAGCCGCCGCCGGCGCTCGACACACCAAGGCACTCGGCTTCGCTGGGGTCAAAGGCAATCCCCTGGAGAGCCGCACCTGGCCGATGGACGCAGCAGCTATCGAACACTCTGTCGCCTGTGTCGAGGCGATGCGCCGCGAGGTCGGCACCGACTTCGACATCCTGCTCGACGCGCACGGCAGCCCAACGCCTGAAATGAGCATCGAGTTCGCCCGGCGCGTCGCCGATTGCCGTCCGCTCTTTTTGGAAGAACCGGTTAAAACCGGGTCGGTCGAAGCGCTATTGGAAGTGACGCACAAGAGCCCCGTGCCTATCGCCACCGGCGAGAAGCTCTTCACTTTAGACCAGTTCCAACCATTAATTACAGCACGCGCCTGCGCCTATCTGCAACCCGACCTCACCCACTGCTTCGGCCTGACGGGCCTGCTGGCCATCGCGCAAGCCGCCGAGGCCGAACAGATGCTGATGGCCCCGCACAACGCCGGCGGCCCCCTGTGTACCGCGGCGACCCTGCAAGCCGATGCCCTAATGAATAACTTTCTCATCCAGGAGACCAACCACTTCTGGCTCTCGATCTACGACAGCTATGTCGAACACGACTGGCAGGTCCAAGACGGTTATATCGCCCTTGCCGACGCGCCCGGTCTCGGCGTCGAAGTCAAAGAAGCCGATATCGCGAAATTACCCTACGAGCCGATGGCCTATCGCCAGTATCGCCACGCCGATGGTTCGTGGAAGGGATGGTAAACGATGACAACTCCACCCGAAAAGAAAAACCCCACCGAGTCGCTCGAGACCGCGCGCAAAATCGCCGAGACCCGTGCCGGTGAGTGCCCGCCAGACAAGCGCCGTTACCCCTATATCGCGACCGATTACGATATCCCCTCTCTACACATCGGCACCGAACGCCAGCTCTTCGTCGACAATTTCATCCTCGACCACCTCGACGGCGTCGAACGCGTCTTCCCCACACCCGAACGCCCGGAGACCGCAATACTCGAATTCGGCGACCTGCCCTGGGAGAACCGCGTAAGACCGCATCCCGTCGCCGCGCTGCAAGATCCCGATAGCGGAAAATTCAAACTCTGGTACGTGCAGCCAATAGGCGACGATCCCTTTGGCGACAGCGGCATGGCGCTCTGTTACGCCGAATCGGACGATTGTCTACATTGGGAAAAAACGCTCAGCGCCAAGGGCCTGCCCTACGAAGGACACACCGCGACCAATATCGTCTTGCACGATTCCGGCCACCATATTGGCTTGGTCCTCAACCGCGATCAGACCGAACCCGCACGCAAATACCTAATGGTCTACAATCCGCACGATCGGGCGCGCGCCGCAGGCAAGGCCACAATGTCCACCGTGCTCGCCTCGCCCGACGGCCTCGCTTGGACCGAGATCAGCGCCGATACGCCCTATCGGCACCACCACTACCAGCGCATCATCTGGGACGAGTCGATACAGAAATGGATCGCCTACAGCCAGTACTCGCACCACTGGAACTTCCTCTACCGCAAACGCCAAGTCGGCCGTCAGGAGAGCGCCGACTTTATCAAATGGTCGCCCAAGGAAGTCGTGCTCAGCATCGACGACGAACCCAATTTACCGCCGCATCTCGAATTCCACGATATGTCGGTGCGCAAAATCGGCGGGCTGTATCTGGGCATCGTCGGCGAATTTATGGCCGAGCCTTTATGGAGCACCGAGGACGGCCGCAACTGGCGCGACCACGCCCACGCTCGCCTCGGCCTCTATGCTAGCCGCGACGGCAAACGCTGGAGCCGAGTCGGCGGCCCCGGCCCCTGGGTCGACAACCGCGGGCCCGGCAGTTCCGACTACGGATTTCTCACGCCCACCGTAGCCGGACAGCTCCTCTATGACGGCAATATCCATATCCCCTATCTCGCCTCACCCGACAAACAACACTGGTTCGACAAGCCTTTCGGGTTCGATATCGTCCCCGAAGCCGACTTCCAACAGGCCAAAGCCAAATGGCAAGCCCTCGGCCAAGTTCATGGCCAATGGCCGACGCGCAACCGCTCAATCGGCACGCTGGTCCTGCGCGAAGACGGCTGGGCCCGACTACAACCTATCTATGAATGCGGGCGTATCATTAGCCGGCAGTTCGTCTTTGAAGGCGAGCAATTGCATATCAACGCTGATGTGCACGGCGGCTTTATCCGCGTCGAGGTCCTCGACCCCAACTTCAAAGCCTACGCCGGCTTCTCCGCCGACGACTGCACGCCGATAAGCGGCGGCGACACTTGGTATACGGTGCGTTGGAAGGGTGACTTGCAATCGCTGTGGAACAAGCCCGTCCGCCTCGTTTTTCATCTCAATCAGGCGAGTCTTTATTCTTTCGAATTTGCTGCGGCGAATAAGTAGACGAACTAAAATGCAGTGCGGAAGGTCTACGTCGTGGAGGAGGGTATGCCCGCAGCGGCTTTCCAGTCCTCAATTTCACAGGATATGATCTGAGAATGAGCACCAGCAGACCCCCCATCTGCCCGTACCCACCTAGCCCGATGATTCTGTCCATACAATCAAATTTTTGCCAAACGCGCCTTCACATCCCTATCTTGACTAACAGACCAAAATACTTGCGCAACGCCCATACCCTTTCTATAAGTGCAGGCTCATGATTTTTAGCGTTTATCGCCTATAGAGGCGAAAGGAAGCAGCTTGACCAAGAAAGTAGCCGTCATCGGGCTCGGCTCCATGGGTCTCGGCATCGCGCAAACACTATTGCGCGCCGGGTTCGAGACCATTGGCTGTGACCTCAACGAGCAAATCCTCCGCGATTTCGAAACCGCAGGCGGTGTGTCTGTCCCCTCCCCTGGCGATATAGACACCGATTGTGACGCCGTCTTAGTGGTCGTCGTCAACGACGAACAGGCCAAGAGCGTGATTTTCGGCCAGGATAGCGGTGATATCGAGATACTGCTCGAAGAAGACGGTGTCGCCTATAACCTCAACCCGGGTACCGTGATCTTAGGCTGTAGCACCGTAGCGCCCGACTTCGCCCGGCGCTGTGCGCAGCGCCTCGATGAGCACGGCATCTTCTATCTCGACGCGCCGATCAGCGGCGGCGCTGTCAAAGCCGCCGAAGGCCAGCTTTCGATTATGGCTTCGGGCGCACCCGAGGCTTTTGAACGCACCGCAACCGTACTCGACGCCATCGCGGAGACCGTGCACCGGCTCGGCGACTCAGCCGGAGCGGGTTCGACTTTTAAAATGATCAACCAGCTTTTGGCCGGCGTGCATATCGCCGCCGCCAGCGAAGCGATGTCCTTCGGCATCAAGTGCGGGCTCGACCCGCAGAAGCTCTACGAAGTCATAACGCACTCGGCCGGCTGTTCGTGGATGTTCGAAAATCGAGTCCCGCGCATCCTCGACGGCGACTATACACCGCACAGCGCGGTCGATATCTTTGTTAAGGATCTGCATATCGTGCAGGAAAAAGCCGCCAACGAGCACTTCCCCCTGCCCATGGCTACCGCCGCCAGCCAACTCTTCACCATGGCCACTTCAATGGGCATGGGTCGGCTCGACGACTCGGCCGTGGCCAAGGTCTACGAAAGCATGTCTAATATCGCGCTCCCCCAACCGAAAGAGACCGACTGATGGCCGACCTCCTCTATTTCACCTTTGGCTCCAATATGCTGCAAAGCCAGATGCGGGTGCGCTGCCCCGACGCCCGCTTCCGCACCACCGTGCGCGTCGACGGCTACGAACTCTGTTTTCCAATGATCTCCTTCACCCGCGGCGGTATGGGCGTCGCCAGCATCCGCCACAACAAGGACGCCTATGTCGAGGGTGTCGTCTACGAGATGACCGAAGACGACTTCGCCCGTATGGACCGCTACGAGAACGAAGGCACCAAATACCGACGGGCGAACATAAAAATCTCCGGACTCGAAGGGGTCGAAACCTATTTCTCCCGCCTCGACGACGGGCACCACTATCCTCCCTCGGAGGAATATCTTAACGCCGTCATCCAGGGAGCCACCGAACACGGGCTCTCCGAGGAATATTTGCAGTCCCTGCACCAGTTCAGACACAAAGACGGAGAATAGCGAG
>DQLG01000678.1 GCA_015660315.1 Candidatus Latescibacterota bacterium | reverse complement strand
TATGATTCGCTCCGTAGAAGTAGAATTTGTCGATGCGTTGGTCAACCAGGCGCAAGGCGCGATAATTCCGCGCAACGCCAAGCCAAACGAGGATACGCGGTTTACCTATACGCTATGGCCGGAGGTTACGGGGGATAATAGCGGTTTTGACCGTATGAGGTTGGTGGTGCCGGATCTTGTTCGCGCCGATGATGTCGAAATCATGGTAGCAGGGCAAGCCATTGTCCCGGTGGGTATGGAGATCATGGCGGATTCTCTTTTGATCGAACTGCCGCAAGTCGTCCAAGGCGACTCGGTGCAGATCGTGTTTACGACCCGTATCGTTCGCAATGCCGCGGTTGTCGAATTGGACCTCGGCTTAAATGAGTCTCCAGGTTTATGGCAAGACGTCGAGCCTTCCGGACGTCGGTCTAATGTGGTGCTCCTGCCCGATTTAGCCGGTAGCAATCGCCTGATTGACGACCTACAGATTTCAAATCGGGTTGTCACGCCTAATGGCGATGGGGTCAACGACCAAGTGGAGTTGAGCTTTGTCGTATTCAAGGCACAGACGGCTGAACCCAAGGTCGAGGTTACCAACCTGGCCGGTCAGCTGGTTGTCACATTAGCTGCCAAAATCGATGGGCCGGTACGCCGTTTCACCTGGGATGGCCTCAATGCAGATGGCAAAACCGTTCAACCGGGTGTTTATCTATGTCGGATCGATGTCAATTCGGATTCTGGGGACGCGACCGAATTACGAACGGTTTCCGTCGCGTATTAATAAGCATTCAGTAGCAAAAATAGGTGTGCTTTTCAGGTATGCTTCTATTGTCTACAGGCAAAATCGTGTTATTGCCTGATTCAATATGAAAAGTATGAAAAGTAAAATCGCTTCTATTCTCTATTTACTGTTGTTGCTCAATCATTGTCGGGGCATGCCGGAGTATTCACTTTCGATACGCCGGCCAAATCGCTGTTTTACCAAGTGGGGGCGGCGGACAAACCAAGAGCTTTACATGTAATGAGTGGGGCGCAGCGGACGCGGTTGTTCCACCGGGGATTTACCTGTGTCATATCGATGCGGGTACTGATGTGGGGCGGGGAACGGTGATGCGTGCATTTTTCGTGGCGTATTTATGCAATATCTCATATATAGCGTGAAAGACATGTCTTACAAGATTATATTGGGTGCAATACCTAAAAATTTCCACCGGCCCAGACTTTTTGAAAGCGTAATATGACTGTAGCCCCAGGGGTCTATCGCGATCAGCAATGGATCATATCACCTTTCAGCGACTTGTTTTTCTTTATTGGCACGCCCCTATTGTGTCTGGTGACGATGTTGCCGTTGCGAGGGTTTGTCGATTCGCAAACTATCGCTTTCTACGCTTTGGCGCTCTTTGCCACGGGGCACCATTTGCCTGGGTTTATGCGCGCTTATGGCGATCCTGAACTGTTTAGCACATTCAAAGAGAAATTTGTAATTGCTCCTGTCGTGGTATTATTCGTTACGGCGTTGGCGCAGTTTAATACGTTGCATGGGCTTTTTCTCATGGTGCTGGTCTGGGAAGTTTGGCACCTTTTTATGCAACATTATGGCATCATGCGGATCTACGATGCCAAGAATAAGATTTTTGCTAGGCTCAACGCTCGGCTCGATTGGGCAATGACCTTGTGTGCCTTTGTCACGGTGGTTATCTATAGTCCCGAATATTTTCACCGGATCCTCGACCACAATCAAAGAGTCGGTCTGCCCTTTCCCTCCGTCGAGTTGACCTTTTTTCTTAAAGACCTGCTCTTTTATTTTACTATGACGGTGTTTGTTGCCTATCTGGCAAATATTGTGCATCGGATGGTTACCGGACAGAAGGTCAGCCTGCCGAAAGTGGCGGTGATGGCGACTACGGTTTTTATCATCTATTATGGTTGGATCCACATCAACGACTTGGTCATCGGTTACGCCGCCTTCGCAGTTTTTCACGACATTCAATATTTTGCCATAGTCTGGGTCTACAATAACAATCTGGTCAAAAGACAGGAACGTACCACCAAGGTGTTGCGCACATTTTTCACGACGCGGACTCTGCCGATATTGGCGGCCTATATGCTCGTCTCCTTCGCCTATGGCAGTATTAATATGATGGAGGGCTTTCTCAAGTCCGAACAGGCGATTAATATCATTGAGATTTTTGTAATAACCTCGACGATTCTGCACTATTATTTTGACGGCTTCATATGGAAAATGAAAGACCGTAAGAACCAGGCCAATTTGGGGATTAAAGTAGAAGGAGGGACCGATCGCATCGGAGCAGGCTCTCTCCAAGCTGGATTGCCTCGCTTTCGCAGCTACTTCCGCGAAGCAGGTCGACAACTCGTTTATTTTGCCCTGCCGGTCGCGGGCTTGGCGTTTTTTCAGTTTTACTGGACGGCTGATGAAGCCGATGCCCGCGAGAAGATGGTCGAATTGTTTCCCGACTTGGCGGGGGCGCATAATAATCTCGGGGTCTTCTATGCGCGATTAGGTGATTGGAATAAGGCCTCGGGCGAATACCGTAGGGCACTTGAGCTCGATGGAGGGGCCTATGAAGCCCATAAGAATCTCGGACTGCTCTATGCGCGACAGGGCTTGCTCGACGAAGCGCACGCGCATTATCAGCAGGCCATAGACCACAAGCCGGAATATGTCGAAGCGCTAAATTCCCAAGGCCTGGTTTTTATGCAACGCGGGCAGCTTGCTAAAGCTCAACAGCGATTTATGGAGGCTCTCGCCGAATTTGAATACGCACCTGCCTATAATAATCTAGGCACCGCTTATCTCAAGGATAAGAACTATATGGCGGCGATTCGGGCGTATAAGAAGGCGATTGCATTAGCAGAGAAGAATGCAATGCACCATTTCAACCTGGGGCTGGCTTTTCAAAAAGCAGTCCAGAACGAGGGGGCAGTGCAGGCTTTTGAGCAAGCCATCGCCTTACAGCCGTCCTACGCGAAGGCCTATTTGAGTATGGCTTTGTCCCATCAACGAATGGGCAATCTACCGGCAGCGCGAAAATCGTTACAGCGTCTGTTACAGGTCGAACCGGAAAATGCTACGGCTGCCCGTTTATTGGTGCGACT
>DQLG01000265.1 GCA_015660315.1 Candidatus Latescibacterota bacterium | reverse complement strand
GCCGTAGCATTGTGGATATCGCCGCCGCTTTTAAACGTCTCGACCATGCTCTCGTCGGCGCTTAGCTCGGCCGCGATCCTCAATTCGATCTGTGAATAGTCGGCGGAAAAAAGCAGGTAGTCGTCGCTCCTAGCGACGAAAGCCCTGCGGATCTCGCGCCCCTGTTCGCTGCGAATCGGGATATTCTGCAGGTTCGGCCCATCAGATTTCATCCGCCCCGTGGCCGTCATCAACTGGTCGTAGTGCGTGTGGATCCGCCCGGTCTGTTTGTTGACCGCGCCCGGCAACATATCGACATAGGTGGACTTGAGCTTGGCGTGCAGACGATAATCGAGGATGTTCTGCGCGATCTCATGACGATAGGACAGACGGCGCAAAACTTGCTCGCCGGTCTGGTACTGACCGGTCTTCGCCGTTTTTCGGGCATTGGGGTCCAGTTCCATTTTCTCAAAGAGAACCGTTCCAAGTTGGCTACCCGAGTTGAGATTAAAACGCTCTCCCGCCAATTCGAAAACGCGCTCTGCTGCCAGCTCTATCGATTCCTGAAACTGGCGCGCGAGCACGTCGAGCGTCTTGGCTTCCATGCGAATGCCCTCGTATTCCATATCGACGAGAACGGGCAATAGCGGGCATTCAATCTCGTAGAATAGCTTGCTCTGGCCCATTTCTTCGATCTTGGGCCGCAGCACCTGGGCCAATTGCAAGGTTATATCGGCGTCTTCGCAGGCGTATTCTGCCACTTGCTCGATCGGCACTTGCAGAAGGTTTAACTGCTCATCCCCCTTCGGGCCGATCAGTTCGGAGATCGGTTTGGGTTCATAAGCGAGCAGGGTCTTGGCCAGTTCGTCCATGCTGCGCCGGAGGTCCGGCGCAGCCACGATCGCCGCCAGCATCGTATCAAAGAAAGGTCCCTCGACCCGCACCCCGTGCCAACGCAGTACGCTGAGGTCGTATTTGAGGTTGTGACCAATCTTCTCGCTGGCCGCATTCTCAAAGACCTGACGAAATTCTTCCAAGACCGACAATACCGCATCGCGCCCTTGCGGCAGGGAAACGTAATAGCCCTTGTGTGGCTCCCAGGAAAAGGCCAAGCCGATAATATCACAGCTTCTCGCGTCCAGCCCGGTCGTCTCGCTGTCAAAGCAAAAGACCTGCTGCCGCGACAGAGCCGCGATCAGTTCTTCTCGTTTTTCAGGCGTATCGACCAACTGGTAATCGTGCTCTACATCTTCCAAGGTCTTTAACTGACCGTGGCTCGCCTCTTGCTCGGCCCCATAGTCGTCGCCGAGCAACCGCTTGCCCAGGGTGCTAAATGCCAGCTCGGTGAACAGGGCCGTGAGTTTCTCCCTATCCAGGTCGACCCGGATTAAATCGTCCGGTCCCATATCCAAGGGCACATCACACTCGATAGTAACCAGCTCTTTTGAAAGCAGCGCCTGTTCCTTGTTTTCCTCGACATTCTGCTTCTGCTTGCCCTTTAGTTCATCGGTGTGTTCGAGCAAATTTTCGACGCTGCCGTACTGGGCGATGAGCTTTTGTGCCGTCTTCGGTCCGATCCCGGGCACTCCGGGGACATTATCGGAGGCGTCGCCCATCAACCCCAACACGTCGATCACCTGGTCAATGCGTTCGATCTGCCATTGCGCGAGAATCTCCGGCACACCTAATACTTCGGCCTCGTCGCCGCCGCGGCCCGGCTTGTAGATTAGGCTCTGCTCGGAAACCAACTGCCCGTAATCCTTGTCGGGCGTAACCATATAGGTGCGAAAACCCTCCGGCTCCGCTCTTTTAACCAATGTGCCGATTACATCATCGGCCTCCCAACCGGGCGCCTTGATCACTGGAATATTAAACGCCTCGCAGAGTCGGAACACATAGGGCAATGCCATGCTCAAATCCTCAGGCATCGCCTCGCGCTGGGCTTTGTACTCGACGTACATTTTATGGCGATGGGTCGGCTCGGGGGTATCGAAGACCGCGGCGATATGTGTTGGCTTGCCTTTCTCTATTATGGAGAGCATGGTATTGGCGAAGGCGAAAACCGCAGAGGTATTCATGCCTTCTGAGGTCATCCGCGGGTTGCGGATCAACGCGAAGTGGCCGCGATAGGCCAGTGCCATGCCGTCGAGCAGAAAGAGTATTTTTTCGTCCACAGCCATAGGTATCCTTAAATTGGGTTTAGAATATCCAGCCCATAATTAACTAAACAGATGTACAGGAATCAAGCGTCGTCGTTGGCGAAGCTTTATCTTAGTAGCCCATGAAGACAACGTCTTGTGACATTTGCGTCGTCGGCGCCGGTAGCAGTCGTTTTGCCGCGGCGGTAGCCGCCTGCCGCAATGGGGCTTCCGTGCTGCTGATCGAAGCCGCCGACGGCGTCGGCGGGACCTCGACTTGGACCGCCGCAGCTCTTTGCGACGGCGATATATCGAGCATTGCCATCGCAACGCTGCGCCAAGCCCTGCGGCGCGATGGCGTGGCGCTCGATCTGGCGAACAGCTATCTCGACACCATGGCAGATATCGCCCCCCTGGCCGAACAGAATTTCACCCCCGGACAACCCTACGAGATCAACAGATGACCGCGCCCGACATCAAAAACATATACCAAGAGCTACAACAGCTCTGGGGTCTCGATTTCTCCCGCGTCCGCCGTCTCGTCACCAGCCTAGGCGAATGGCAAACTCAAGACGGGCTCGTCGATAAACACGCGCTCTCCCACCGCGGCATCGGCCAGGTCCTTAGCCTGATCGAGCCATGGCTCGAAAGGAAGGGCGAACGCCTGCGGCTCGCTCCTGCGCATCGCGACGACTTGCAGCAACTCTTTTCATCCGGCTCCCTTGCCGCCGATTTCCCCCCTGACATCTCG
>DQLG01000660.1 GCA_015660315.1 Candidatus Latescibacterota bacterium | reverse complement strand
GCCTCGCCCTGCCAATGACCGATATCCTGGTTATTGCTCAACAGCGCCAACTCGGTCCCAGAACTTATCGCCGAAAACTCGGTGCGCATCAGTATCTCAGTAGCGGCTGGCGCGGCATCGTCGAAATCGCACGCCTCTAGAGCTACCTGCATCCGGTCTAAAAAAGTTACCCGCTGGCTGCGAATCACAACTACCCCCTATTGCACTACGCCGCGTATCGCGGACTGGTGTTGCGCTAAGCGGCCCGATTTGACAAAACCGCCCTGCACTACGGCAATGAAATTCTCGGCATCCTCCAACGCCGTGATATTTTCCTCCAGGTCAGCATCCACCACTAACACATCGGCCAACTTACCCGCTTCGAGCGTGCCAAATTCCTCCGCCCGCCCCATAATCTCCGCGCCGGTCTTGGTGGCGCACTTGATTGTATCCACCACACTGAAACCAACATGCTCGACGAAGAAGCTCAATTCTTTGGCGTAGGTCCCGTGTGGATTCCAAGCAAAGCCATAATCGCCGCCCATACCCAGGCGGCCACCCGCCTTGAGAATCTTCAAGGCGCTTTCGACCCCGCCTTCGAGTGTCTCCTGATGTCCGTCAATCACCGCCTGCGGCATGCCGATCTCTGGTCCCTTGGTCACGCTGGCGTGCTCAAACTGCAAGGCGGGGATCACCGGCGTATCGCGCGCCAACAGCATCTCCAATGCCTCGTCGTCCATAAAGGTGCCGTGCTCAAGCGTATCATAACCCGCCCGTAGCGCATTCTTGATGCCCTCTGTCGCCCGGCAGTGCCCGGTGACCTTCATCTTGTGATTGTGCGCTGTCACCACCACCGCGTTCATTTCTTCCTGGGTCATGCACAGCGTGTGGTGGTCGTTGGTATCGGGCGCAGCTGCGTCGCCGGTAGGGTAAGTCTTGACCCATTCCACCCCGTCCTTGACCAGTGTGCGCACCGCCGCGCGCCCCTCATCCGGCCCATTGATCAGCAAAACCAAGCCTTCCATGCCGATCTTGCGATAATCGGGATTCCAATCCATTAACCCGCCAACCCCGCAAATCTCCCTGCCACTTGTTGCCAAACGCGGGCCGGGCGCGACATCCTCCTCAATCGCCTTTTTCAACCACACATCTATATTGAACAGACAGCCGCCGCTGCGCGCCGCGGTATAACCGCATTCCAACGCCAGACGAGCGTTGGCCGCCGCCAATAACGAGACATATTCCACCGGGTATTTGATGTCCAAGTCTTCCAGCGCCGCCACATTGAAATAGGTCGGGTGATAATGCGCCTCGACCAGCCCCGGCAAAATCGTGCCGCCGAGAGCATCGATCTGTTCGGCTGCAGGATCAGCAGGCGGTGCTCCCTTTGCCGGGCCAGCGTAACTAATGCGTCCATTTTCGATGAGCACAACGGCGTCGCTGACCGAACTGGCCCCCGTGCCGTCGATCAGTTTTCCATTGGCGATTCGGGTCATTCCTGTGGCGTGTTGCATCGTGGTTGCTCCTTAGAGAATAAAGGCACCGTACGAGATGGAGTGCATTACTTCAAACCAGTTCAGCACGCAAACGATCAATCAATCCACCGGCTGGATTACAAGGCAGATCGACCGGCCTGCGTTCTAAAGCGCTGGTGTAGATTCCAAGCACGACATTAAAGTCAACCAGCGCACTCTGCAAATTGAGCGGGTGGACTAAGGCGTCATCGGCCAACCAGTCGAACATCGCCTCGGTCATCTGTGCCTGGCCGAGTATATCTTCCGCCCCATATTCGTGCGCTCCAGCCTCGATATGGCCGTCGACACCGATCTGCCAAGACCACATTGTCCAGTGCACATAACCCCGAGTTCCGTAGACCGCAATGCGTTTGTGCGTATGTATCCCTTCGCGGCCGACCTGAGGTGCCGTGGCACCACTCTGCAGATGGGCTTGTATGCCATCGTCGTACGCGATAACCGCCAGCGCGCTGTCAGGGGCCAAGTGTTTTTTAGGCGTATCCTGCAATCCATCGCCGCCGCCGACCTGGGCCAATACCTGCACCGGCGTGCGTCCGGGCAGAAAAGCGCCAATGGCCTGCAAAGCATGCGTGCCTTGATATGCAAGGTTCATACCGCAACTGGCATCGACCGACCGTATTTCACCGATCTCTCCCGCCGCAACACGCTGTTGCAACGCCAAACGGCGCGGCTGAAAGTGCAATTGATGGTTAATCGCTATTTTTACGCTGCTGCCTTCGGCAAAAGAGCGAATAGCCCGGTAGTCCTCTCCGTCTATCGCCAGCGGTTTCTCTACGACTAACGCGGCAACACCGCAAGCTTCTGCCGCCTCCATAACCTCTAAGCGCACCGAAGGTGGCGTGTTGACATGAACGAGGTCGAGACGCTCGCGCTCGAACATCTCGCGATAATCGGCATAGCGTTTTTCGATGCAAAATTCATCGGCGAAAGCGGCAAGACGCTCGGGTGTGCGGGCCGAGGCGGCAAGCAATTCGCCGCGCTCAATATGCCGGTAAGCCTGAGCCAGACCGCGCGAGCGATTCGGCCCGACACCAATAATCGCGCACTTATACACGAGCTTTCTCCCAGGGTTTGAGTATGATTTTTGCACATTCACCGGTGGCTTGCAAATCCCACGCTTCGCTGACTTTTTCCAGCGGGAAACGATGGCTGATCAGCCTTTCGAGTTGCTCGGGCACGGCGCAAATTGTCGCCATCAGTCGCGAAAAATCGGCCATATTGTAATGCCACGACCCGATCAGGCGGATCCCCTTGCGGATCATATCGCGACTGATGCAAATAGACGTCTCGTCGGAGCACTCACCGACAAAGGCCACATCGCCGCCCCGGCGCACCGCGTCGATGCACAAGCGATGCGCTTGCGGGTTACCCGAGCAGTCGATGGCCTTATCGACACCACGATCCTTACCTAGGTCGCGCAAGGCCTCCAGACAATTGCCACCCGGTTCCAAGACAGCGTCGGCACCCAATTCGCGCGCGCGCTGGCGCCGCCACGGATGTGCATCTACTGCAATGACACGCGCTCCCCGATATACACCATTGACGACGCCGCCGAGACCTACCGGACCAAGGCCGGTAATCAGCAGGGTATCGTAGCCGCTCACCGCCATGCGTTGTATCGCACCGAAGGTCGGGCCAAGCCCGCAACAGGCCAGGGCCGCGTAATCGTCGGGCACGTCCTTAGGCACCTTGCGCAATAACCAATCGGGCTTGAGCATGAGTTGCGCCATTGTCGCCCGGCCTTCCCCATTATTAGTGAAGGCGTTAAAATCAAGCGAATCCTCACAGTGGATATACTCACCGCCAATGCACAGATCGCAGCGGCCGCACGCATATGACGGCATGACGACGACGCGGTCGCCCGGCGCAACCCGACACGCTTGCGCCACATCGACGACTTCGCCCATCGCTTCGTGGCCGAGAAAAGCATTGACCTGGCCGGCGAGATAAGCTTTATACTCGGTGCACATTGGCGCGGCAAGAATCTTTACTACGGCCCAGTTTTCCTTGGCGATAGGATCGGGGACCTCTACGACAGCACCCTGTTTTTTTGCTATTATGCTAGCCTTCAACATATATGATCAACCTTTTTGAATATTT
>DQLG01000431.1 GCA_015660315.1 Candidatus Latescibacterota bacterium | reverse complement strand
GTCCCGCCACGGCCCAACCCAACCGATCGTCTCCTGCCCCCACTGCTCGATCACCCGTACCATCGCCGCCGCCAATTGCCCGGCTTCCTCCGGCGTGAAAAGTTGCTCGACCTTCAAATACCCCTGGTTGTGATATTCTGCGATCTGTTCCTCATTCAGCATGCCTTTGCTCCTTAATCGTCGATTTCGTCCTTATTCGCTATTGCATTGGCCATCCCGAACCGATGCACCGCAACACCGACCTTCACTCATTCACAATGCAATAGACCAACATTTACTAACTCCTGATCCTCCCCCTGTCAACCTACTTGGCTTCCCCTCTTTTCCGTCCTATATTCCTGCCGCACCCACTCCAGGAGATCCGCGTCATGAGCATTTACCGCGCCGCAGTCATCGGCCTCGGCCGCATGGGCAGCACCTTCGACGACGAAATGAAACAGGGCGGCTCGATCTTCCTGCCCTACTGCCATGCCCCGAGCTACTTCGAATCGCCGCAAACCGACCTTGTCGCCGGCGCCGACCCACACAACGAGCAACGCCAGATCTTCGCTGAACGCTGGGGCCTCAATGAAGACCAGATTTACGCCGACTACCGCGAAATGCTCGCCGAGGCCCGCCCCGATATCGTCAGCGTCTGCACCACTGCCCGCCACCGAGCGCAAATTGTCCAGGACTGCGCCCGTGCCGGAGTGCGCGCCATCTGGGCAGAAAAACCGATTGCCCTCACACTCGCAGAAGCCGACCAGATGCTCGCCGTCTGCCGCGAGACCAGCACCGCCCTGGCCGTCAACTGCGCCCGCCGCTGGAACCCCTTCTTCGCCGAGACCCGCCGCATGATAGAAGCCGGTGAACTTGGCGATATCCTGCAAGTCACCGGCTACGCGCAATGCGGTCTCTCGCACAATGGCAGCCACTTAATCGACACGATCCGTTACTTGGCCGGCGGCGAGGTGGAATGGGTCTTCGGGGAAATCGAATCCGACGAAGCCGCACAGGGTGAAGGCGACCCCCAGGGCAATGGCTACCTCGCCTTCGACAACGGGGTACGCAGTTTTATCCGCGCCACCCCCTGCGGCGTCGCCAGTTGGGAGTTCGACGTGATCGGCAGCAAGGGCCGAGTGCGCTCTCTCAACAACGCGCTGGAATGGGATTGCAGCGCAAGGGTCGAAGACCGGGCCAGCGGCCGCAATTTACTGGCCAAAACCCCCTTGGCCTGGCCGACGCGCATGCAGGGCATGGGCCAGACGATCATTGAGGACCTGGTAAACGCCATCGAAACTGGCGATCCTCCCCGCTGCTCGGGCGACGACGGGCTAAAGGCCCTCGAAATCGCCCTGGCACTGCGCGAATCACACCGACGGGGTGGCCACAAAATCGCGCTGCCACTTACAGACCGCAATCTCGGCATGCAATCCTCTGAAATCGCCCAGGACCACACGCCGGCGCGGATCCGTCGCCTGTAAGCCGCCTCGTAGTCACTCGGGAAATAGATGAACAATAAGAAAGCAAACAGCAGCAAGAAAAAGCAACGCGAGCAGGAAAAAGCCCGCAGCGAATCAAACTCCACAAGTGGAACTTTTGAATCGCCCCTGGCTCAGCCGAGGATGAATATCTTATTGCCGATCTTGCCGGTAAAGTAATCGATCACCAGCCACAGCCCGTTACACAATGCCTCCCCCATGATCAACCCCATAAAAAAATACTGGCTGCCACGATAACGCGCCGGTCCGCCAAAACGCAAAACCAGCTTCTTGATTGACCAAGCGATCAACACACAGAACCACGCTTTGTTCATCATGAAATTCGCGCCGATGGCGAAACCGAGCGGGTGTAAAGGCCACCACAGGAGATACTGCCGCGCCCAGGTCAACAACACCATCACCGCCGCGCCCCCCGCGAAAAAACTCAAGCCAAGCCAATCCGCCCCGACCGGTTCAAGCGTCCGCCTGGCCATGTCGTAAATCGTCGCCGGCCCGCCGCGAAAACGCCAGGCGTCGAGGTTGATGCCCCCGTATTTATAGGCCAGGTGGAAAACCATCCAACACGATCCCACCGCTCCGATAAAGATAGCCAAGACAATCGCCCAGAATACTACCCTCCGGCTTTCGCGGTCCATATCCTCAATCAGTTTCAGCCCGTTCGCCACCATTGCCATAAGAAAGATGCGGATATCTGCCGACCAGATATAGGCGAAGGACAAATTGAAAATCCCGCCGCTACCGATCCACTGCGAACCAATACCCTGCACAATCAAATCGGGTGCGATCATCGGCGATCGCACCGCGGCCAACCCCGCTTCACAGACTACCCTGGTGATGCCGATAAAAATCAATATCGCCACGCCCACGAAAAGCGTCCCAACCCAAAGCTCGGTGCCCATCAACCACAACCAGCCAATCATCCCCAGCAAACCACAGAGTAAACAACCGACCGCCGCGCGATACGACATGATCTCGTCGCCGTCATCAATATCAGCCCCCCGGCCCAACGCCTTGCGCAATACATCCCACAGATGCCCCCTAGCCATCCACAATCCCAACAGCACCATCGCGATAAGTGCACCGCCGCCCTGATAGGCCAATAAAGGCTGATCGGCGACCCCATAGATGAACTTGCTCGTCGACTTGAGACCGGAGACGGCCAAAAATTCGGCCTCGAACTTGGAGAGTAAATAGAAAATCCAGATCCCGGCGGCTACTTGCGTACTGATCAGATACGAGAAACCAATCAACGCGAAACTGATCCACAATTGCACCGTCTGGCTGCCGATCAAAGGAAATGCCCAGATCAGTTGAATATTGGGCATCGACGGGTCGTATTTATTTAATGCCTTGAGACTACCATAAAAAAGCGGGATCGCCACCCCCCACCACAAGGCCCTGTTCTTGAGAAAACCATTAAACAACTCTCGGCTCTGCTCTCCCTGGACCATCGCCACGCCGACCTGGGTCAATGGATAGGCCAATCGTTCGCGCTCCACCCATTGGCGCCGCAGAATAACGGCCGTCGACACCATAACCATATACAAGGCCAACAGAAACAGCGCCCACCAACACAGCGGCTCGACCCAAGCCCCATAGGGGATCGTATCGAGCGCGCCGCCCTCGTAAAAACCCTCATTGCCGCTGCCATCGTCGACGACCACTCCACGCTTTGGAAAGAGCGGAAAAAGCATCGCAGCCCATTTATTTTCGGGAGAGGCAAAATACAATATACCGGTTATCGTCGGCAGCAGTTGCTGAGTCATTCCCATCGTGCAAAGCGCCGAGACCACCAACAACATCACATAGACCAACACCAACTCGGCCCGGTTCAGTGCGAAGGTACCCCCGTGCCAGACCACCAGCAGATTTGACAGGAACGAAATTAGCAGGAAAAGGCTAAACCAGAAACCGGGCGCGTAAATATCGATGGCATTCCCCCCGGTATAATGCCAAAAGAACAGACCGACGACGAGTACGGCCAACCCGACAGCCAAACGAAAATCGCGCGCGGTCGCCTTAAAAAGAGTATTGAGGAAACCGATCAATACCAAGAAGAGGAAAATCGCCCCCGGCGTATTGAAATCGAAAGCCATATTGCTCGATCGCATAGCCATATTGGCGTAGGGTGCACCGATGGCGAGAAAGAAACTCAGAAAGGATCCGACCCAAAAACCGCGCAGGGATAGGTGAGAGTGCCCCTCGGCATCAATCAGCAGCGCCTCACGACGACCTGTGAGGTGCTGGCTATAAGTGGTAGGCAGTGACCTGTTCACAGCGAATACGGCGAGTTAATAGTTAAAATGAGCAATATTTTTCCCACGACAGCTCGCAAGAGACTGCAGTACAGTACAAAGGAAAAGGCCCGCCTACGGCGAGCCTTGCACAAATACAGAACAAAGATCCAGCCACCTATCCCGCCAACACCCCCGCCTCTGTGCCATAGATGCCCGATGCTTGTAGAAGGCCCATGATTTTGAAGGTCTTAGCCATCGTCAGGGCCTCATTGCAAAAGCCAACGCTTCCTGCAAGGTCCTTGACTTTTTCGATCACTGCAATCGGACACGAACATCCAATGCAAAATCGACGATAAAACTAACCCTCAACACCTTTTGATCATAGGTATCGGAGTTCCCTCATCAAGCTCCAGGAACTCCCCCATGGCCTCGGTGATCTTAGTCGCCGTCAGTTCCATCTCGGGCGCCGCCGAGATGACTTAAGGTCAATATTCTCTGGGGTTATCCGCCATGACTAAGCCTGTCGTAGTTAGACCTCGCGGTGGCCAGAAATTGCCTTGCCAGGCTAGATAATATCAACTCATATATACATAAAATTCAGCCAGGTATCAAGAAGAAGTAAATACTGACAATTGCTGTATATCAAGCACCGCGCTACATTTGGGAAAATCTAACATCATTGCCAGAATTCTGCGCCCACATGACGTAAATCAGGTCATTGCATAGGTCCTTGAATAGATGTCAAGAAAAAAAACAGCGCCAAGCGAGAGCAAACCACCTCCCGCGATCAACCGTGTGCAAAAGCCGATCACGGGCATCCGCAGTTCAAGTTTCTCGATCTGCTGCTCAACCTCAAAAACTTTCACCTGCTACAAAAATAAAAGCCTTCGGGCTCCGAACCCGCCTCACCATTCAAACTTCTCGATCACCCTGCCGTCGATACCCACCCTGAGCGTGGTGCGCCGTATCAGAGTCAGATCACTCTCGCTCTGATGCCAAATCGTATACCAGAAAGACCGCGCAAGAAAATGACCGCGTGGCGCCAGCGAACGCCCCCAGCGAAATTGTCGGATCGCCGACGGCCGCACGCCGAACGCACGCCCCATCGCACTAATATTTACCACGGGCAACCAATACGCCTCTACCGTGGCATAGGGGTAGACCCATTCCTCCATCATCCCGATCTCGTGCCGGAGCAGCCGCTCGCCAGCACGGGTGCGGTCGACCTTTCCGGCTGCGTCGGCACAGCGCGGCGCGGCCAAGAGGGCCACTATGAGAAGTGGCCAAGCTGCCTTGAGCACAAAGCGTCTTGTTTTATAGATTATATCCATCTACTTATCATATCGGCGTTGACTAGCGCCAAATTCAACCCGCTGGGAAGAAATATGCTCCAGTTGTCCGATGTAGCCGATCCGATAGAGTCAAAAAAACGATAGACTGTCACGCGCCACTACGCCCCCTACCAACCCAACAGCCGCATTGCGTGCACCGGCAACAGGACCGAGGCCTGGATCGCGCAGCTAGATCGCACCATCTAGAGAATGTTTGAAGAGCGGCACTAAAACACTAAAATTTATCATACACCATATGGAATTAATCACCATGCAAAACGAGAACAACGCATTCATTTTATTTTATGTCGCCGATCCAATGTGCTCTTGGTGTTGGGGTTTTACGCCGACCATCGAAGCCCTGCGCGCCGATGATCGAGTCGACCTCCGCTATGTGATGGGCGGTTTAGCACGCGATTCACAAGAGCCGATGCCGGCCGATATGCGCAGCTATGTCCAGGGCGCTTGGCGCGAGGTTGAATCGCGGAGCGGAGCGCGGTTCAACTGGGATTTTTGGCAGCAGTGCGAACCCCGCCGCTCGACTTACCCGGCCTGCCGCGCGGTACTGGCTGCCGCAAACCAGGGCCACGGCCAAGAGATGTTCCACCGCATCCAACAAGCCTATTACCTCGAAGCCCGCAACCCCGCCGACAGCGCAACCTTTATAGCCCTGGCCAGCGACCTCGATCTCGACGGCGAACGCTTTGCCGCCGACTTGACCGCCGACGCAATAGAAGAGGCGCTGCAAGAGGACTTCCATCTGCGCCGCAGATTCCAGACGACCGCCTTTCCCAGTTTGGTCCTGCAAATAAAAGAGACCTATCGCTGGCTCAGCCGCGGCTGGGAAGAGTCAAATACCGTGCTCGCCCGACTCGACGAAATACTCCACTCCACAATAGCAGACGAGG
>DQLG01000120.1 GCA_015660315.1 Candidatus Latescibacterota bacterium | reverse complement strand
CGAAGAGCAGTGCGTCGCCTTTGGCCATATGGCATTCGATTGCGCCTTCGGTGCCCTCGACGGTGGCGCCTTCGGGTTTCATGCGGTGCTCGTCGAGGTGTGGGTGCCTGAAATTCGATTTATGGCTGCCGGGGATCAGCATCGTGCCGCCGTCGCCCGGACCGATATCGGTAAGGGCGACGAGAATATTGATCTGGCCGCACATATAGCGTCCACCGAAGTAGCGGAACTGGTTGCGCATGATCGGCGGATAGGCGCCTGAATGCAGGCCGATCGCTTCGCCCGGCTGGCGGAAGTTGGCGAAGTTCTCATCGATAAAGAGCGGGCCGTGCGCCGCGTCAAAAGTGCCCTCGGCGCCGACGAAGTGCTTGACTTTTTCGATCCAGGCGGGGTGGTCGATCATGCGCTCGAAGGGTTCGCCGGCCTCGTAGATTTGCTGCAGGTTGAGACCGTCGACGGTGCCGTAGGTGTGCGCGTGCACGTGGCCGTACCAGTCGTTCGGCTCAAGCGGTGGAATGGCATCGATGCAGTCGTTGAGGTCCTTGACTTCGTCGGCAGTGAGCGCGCCTTCCAGATGCAGGTAGCCGCGCAGGTCGAAGAGGTAGTTTTCTAGATCGGTGACCATAGTATCGCAGATCCTACAAGTTAAATTTTGATTCGAGACGGTAGTGCTTGGCGTACATTCCGCTATAGTCCTATCTCGTCGGAGACTTCGCGTAGGGCCGCGATTACGTCGGCGGTGATTTCGTCGAACTCGACGCCGAGCATCGCCATGCCTTTGGCGACCACGTCGCGATCGACTCCGGCGGCGAAACTCTTCTGCTGCCACTTTTTCTTCACGGATTTCACCTCGAGGTCGGCGACGCTCTTGGAGGGGCGGACCAGCGCGCAGGCCGAGACGAAGCCGCTGAGCTCGTCGACGGTGTAAAGGGTTTTTTCGAGCAGAGTCTCCGGTTCGAGCTCGGTGCAGATGCCCCAGCCGTGCGAGAGCGCGGCGCGGATATACTCCTCGGGCCAGTTGTTTTCGCGCAGGATCGCCTCAGTCTTCTGGCAGTGCTGCGCGGGGAATTTCTCGTAGTCGAGGTCGTGAATCAGTCCGACGATGCCCCAGATCTCCTCGTCTTGCCCCGCCTTGCGCGCCATATAGCGCATGGCCGCTTCAACGGCCTTGGCATGGTTGATCAATGAGGCGGTTTCGTTGTATTGCAGGACGAGGTCGAGCGCCTCTTGGCGCGTTGGTATTTTTTCGCTCATGTGATTCCTCAGCGTTGCATCGGGGTGCCCCAAGGGCCTTCGATATAGGGGAAGCGAGTTTCGAGGTCGTCGGCTAATTCGACACCAAGGCCCGGGGCGTCGGGCAGGACGAGATAGCCGTCTTCTATGGCGGGTTTCTCGCGCAGGATCTCCCATTGCAGCGGTCCTTGGCGCATATTGAGTTCGAGCATGCCCGAGGCGGCTTTGCCCGGTAGGGACTCGCGTCCATCAATACCGGGCAAGGCGGCGACCATATGCGCATTAGCCATCGTCATCAGGCCATTGTGCCAGTTGTGCGGGATCAGCGGGATGCCGCCGTAGTTGGCGTGGGCCTTGCGGCCTACTTCCATGCAGAGATCGATGCCGCAGACGCCGGCGTCGGGTTGCACGACGCCAAAAGCGCCCGCCGCCATAAAGGGTTCGAACTGTGCCCAGGTGGTGAAGGGTTCGCCGCCGGTGACGGGTATCGACACGGCCTCGTTGAGGCGGGCGTAGTCGGCGGGAACGCGTTCGACGGGCTCTTCGAACCAGGCCCAGCCCATATCGTCGAGGGCTTCGGCGATGAGCAGCGCTTCTTCGATGGAGAGGCGGCAGTTGCCGTCGAGGGCCAGATCCATGCGCTCACCGACCGCCTCGTGGACTTGGCGGGCTAGGGTCAAAAAGCGGTCGACGGTGACATTGGACCAGGCCCAATGGGTGCCCAGCCGCATCTTATAGGCGGTTAGGCCCTCTTCGGCATAACTGATGGCCTCTTCGACGACGGATTCGGGGCGATTGTCCCAGTCGTAGCCCACGCCCGAGGAGGCGTAGAGCCGCAGTCGGCGCAAAGGTTGCTGGCCTTCCGCGACGAGCAGTTCGGCGGTGGTTTTGTCGGCTATTTTTCCGCGCAGATCCCACAAGGCGCAGTTGAGGCCAGCGTTGGCGATATCGTTTGCGCGCACGGCTTTGTTGGCCGGGATCAGGTCCTCGTCGCGGGGGTCGCGGCCGATAAGACCGGGTTTGAGCTGCTCGATGCGTGCGGCGATATCGGGCGGCACGCCATAGGCGCAGGGCTCGGCAATGCCCTGCAGGCCCTCGTCGGTCTCGATGATACAGATCGAGCAATCGGCCTTAGGCACATGGAATGTCGCGCTCTGCCATTGGCGTTCAGGCTCATGGGTCCGCGAGAGCGAGAGTGTGCGGATAGCGGTGATTTTCATGTGGCTCCTGTGGCGAGATATCGATTCTGTGTTCTTATTTAAGTTGCTTTCCAGCCTGTATTAAATAGGCTTAGTTACCCTTTGCGTCAACACCTTTCCGACTCGGTGCGAATGTGGGATTCCTCGAAGGACTGATACAATTTTTGCGCGATTTGGGCGCTCCTGGGCTAATGGGGCTGGCCTTTGTCGATTCGGCTGGAATTCCCACCGGTGGCGGACCCGATTGGGTGTTGCTGGTGATGGTGAGTGAGAGCCAGTCGCTAATGGATCTGTTGCTCTTCGTACCGGCGGCCGTTTTGGGGTCGACCTTGGGCTGTCTAGTACCCTATCATCTCGGCTGCAGGGGCGGGCATCTGCTCTTGGACCGTTTCGAGGCTGGGCGGCAGACGTCGGTGCGGGATAAGATCGACCGCTATGGGCTGTGGGCCGTCGCCTTTTCGGTAGTAGCGCCGCCGCCTTACCCGATGAAGCTCTTTATTTTCTCGGCAGGTGTGTTCGGGATGCCTTTGAGCAAGTTCGTATTAGCGGTGGTCATGGGTCGCACGCTGCGCTATTCCATGGTTGGCTATCTGGCGGTGCGCTATGGCGAGCAGGCCACGGAGCTTTTGCGCGCAAATTTTGTGACGCTGGCGATTATCCTTATTATTTTGCTTGCCCTCGGCTTGCTGGCACAGGCGTTGAGCAAGCGTAACAGGGTCTGATTCAAACTTCCGCAAACCCCTGGTTTGCACGGCATTTTTGCCGGATTCTCTTGTCACCCACATGGACCTCGTGTATTTTGAGGCCATCCCTAAACCCGAGGAGACCGCAATGATTGAACACCCCTACCAAGCCTTGAGCGGGGGCCGCTGGCTGGCCGGTAACCTGCATGCGCATACGACCTCTAGCGACGGGCAGCGCGGCCATCAGGCGGTGATCGATGATTATGTCGGACGCGGCCATGGCTTTTTGATGATCTCCGACCACGATATTTATACGGCGGTGGAAGACTACGAGAAGTACGATGCTCAGGGAATGATCATGGTTCCAGGCAACGAGGTTTCGGCCAATGGGCCGCACATGTTGCACGTGGGTGCCAAGGACTGGGTCGAGCCGAATGCGGATCGCCAGCAGGTCATCGACGAGGTGAACGCCTCAGGTGGTGGTATAATTCTCTTTAACCACCCCAACTGGCATGCCAATTTCAATCACTGCCCGCAGGAGCTTTTTGAGCGTTGTGAAGATTATGTGGGGCTGGAGATTTACAATGGGGTGATCAGCCGGTTGGAGGGCAGCCCCTATGCGACTAACCGTTGGGATATGTTGCTGACGCAAGGACGCCGCTTGTGGGGTTTTGCCCATGACGACAGCCATGCGGCGACGGGCGATGTGGGATTGGGATGGAATGTGGTTTATGTACAGGATGAAACGGCGGAGGGGGTGGTCGAGGCGTTGCGCGCGGGGCGGTTCTATGCTTCGACGGGAGTTGAGATTAATACGATCGAGGTAGAGGCTAACAAGATTCGCATTGAAACAGAGAATGCCTCGCGGATCGTGGCGCTTAAGCGCGGTGCGATACGGTGTGGGGTGGCGGATGGTCGGGAGATTGAGATTGAAGTGCCTGAGGATGCGGGCTATGTGCGGTTCGAGTGTTGGGGTGCGGGTGAGGCTTTCGCTTGGACGCAGCCGTTTTTCTGTAGTTAGGTTCCGCCCGGCGGCGAGGGTTTACTTGAGCTCATTCTCGTGGCCCATCTCTGGGCCATTCCGAGGGGTTTCCCCCGATTTTGCTGTCCTGCAAAGTCAGGGGAACAACCCGCTCTGGTAAACCCCCGCCGCCACTTGCTCCCCCAAGCAGCCCATCCACACGCAGCATCAGCGTATGACAATAGGCTCATAGGAGCAGTTTTATGAAAAAAGTCATGTTCGACGATATGTATTGCTGGTCGGTATTTAACGACGTGCGCCAGATTGATTTCAATGGACATCTGTGGGTGCGGGAGGGCGGCAATGTATTGATTGATCCCGTGCCGATGAGCGACGGTGATCTGCAGCAATTCGACGCGTTAGGCGGGGCCAAATGGATCGTGGTCACCAATCGGGATCACGAGCGGGAGGCGGCTTTTTTTAAGGAGCGCACGGGGGCGGAGGTGGTGGCGCATGTCGCTGATGCGGAGTTGCTGGCGGTGGCGGTGGACAAGACGGTGGAGGACGGCGGGAAGATTGTTGCGGGGTTGCGGGCGGTGCACTTGCCGCATGGTAAAAGCTTTGGAGAAATAGCCTTGTACTGGTCGCAACAGAGGTTGTTGCTGGCGGGGGACCTGGTCGTGGGCGCGCCAGTGGGCAAATTTAGCCTGCTGATGGATGAGAAGTTGCAAGACCCACCGAAAGCGGCATTGGGTTTGCGCAAATTGCTGGCGTTGGATTTCGATGCAGTTTTGGTTGGGGACGGGCATTCGATTATGACAGGTGCACGGGCGGCGCTGCTGGAATGTCTCGAAGAGCGCAGCGATATCTATATAAACAAGATCAATATCGCGGATATTCCCTGGAAGCAGGGCGTTAAGCGCGAAGGGTATGATTGTGAGGTGAAGGACATCGATCCGCTGATCGGTGCGCAGAACCTGGGTTATCAGATTATTCGCTTGGGCAAAGGGCAGAGCATTTGTCCGCTGCACTTTCACCATTTTGGCGAAGAGATGTTTTATGTGGTGCAGGGGAGTTGTACTATGGTGACGCCGCGCGGAGAATGGCCGGTGCAAGAGGGTGATTTTATCGCCTTTGCCACCGGGCCGCGCGGAGCGCACAAGTTTCGCAACGACGGTGATGAGGGTTGCCAGCTCTTGGCTTTGGGCGAACAGGTGGACCACGAGGTCGCGGAGTATCCCGACTCGGGCAAGATCAATATCGTCGCCAAGCGCGATACGGGGCAGGTGATTTATCGCATGGAAGATAATGTTAGCTATTGGGAAGGAGAATAATATGAGCAGTTTGGTTGTCGTACACCCAGATTTCGACGGGGTTTGGCCCTTTGCCGCTGATCACTTTCGCGTGTTGTGGCCCGAGACGGATTTTATGCGCCTGGAACATGGAGACGAGCGGAGTTTAGGCGAAGTCGTTGGCGATACTAATGGGCTAACTCGTTTGGTGACGCTGGGTATGGAAGTGGAACAGTCTTGCCTAGAGCATTTCTCCGAGTTGGAAGAGGCGACATTCCAAGGTGCTTATGGCCGCAAGCTCGGCGAGGGGTGTGCCGAGTATCTCGAAGAGAAGGGCGTAACGGTCTACGACCATCCGAGCGAGGGCTTCTGGTCGCAGACGGTGGCGGAGTTTGGTTTGGCGTTGACTATGTGCGGGCTCAGACGCATTCCGCAGTTGCACCGCGAGATTATCACCAGCTTGGATCCCTGGGATTACGAAGCCGGGAAGGGTAAGGCGCGGCCGGGCGGTCGCGGGCACCAGTTCGGCGACAATCCCGATTTTAGCAGCGGCACGGTCGCCGGCAAGCGCATACGCATTGTTGGGGCGGGCAATATTGCCAGCCGTTACGCCAGCTTTGTTTCGATGTTGGGCGCCGATGTGGCGGCTTGGGACCCCTTTGCCAGCGAGCCTTGTTTTCACCGGGCGGGTTCACGGCAGGAGTATCACTTGGAGAAGCTGGTCGAAGACGCCGAGATTTTTGTGCCGATGGTGCCGTTGACCAAGACCACGGGTGGGCTGGTCACGGCGGAGCATATCGACGCGCTGCCCAAGGGGTGTTTAGTGGTGATGGTGACCCGGGCGAAGATCTGCGATACCAACGCGATCCGTCGGCGGGTGATGGCCGATGAGTTGAGCTTGGCGGCAGATGTCTGGGACCAGGAGCCGTTGCCGCTGGATGATCCGTTGTTGGGGCGACACAATGTGGTGCATACGCCGCATAATGCGGGGCGGACGATTGATGCGAATAAGTTGTGGTCGGAGAAGTTGGAGGTGCAGTTTAAGCCGCGCTAGTTGCGGTGCATATGAGCAGGGTGGGATATTCTCTTCGTTCATTCTCGCCCGCGATCCCTCTTGCAGATAGTCTCGTGCAGTTCGTACCCGGACCGCGAGGCTTGCCTGATCAAGCGTTCGCCGACAATAATAGCGTATCCAATTGCTCGCTTTTGCCTTGGCGTTTATACTTTTAAACAGCTTATATATCGAATAATAAAACATGAAATCCCACCAGGAGAGTGCTGTATGGCTAGGGGAATAAAGGCGTCGGAAGCGGGGCAGAGGCGGCGCAACGAGAAGTTGCTGGGCAAAACGAGTTATCTCGGCAAGAGCGTTCGCTCGGATGTGCTGCCGCTCACCGTCGACATCGGCAAACAGCGCGCGCTGAGCCGAGATCAGGTCGCTGCGCTGGAAAGCCTCTCGATCGACGCGGCCGGCACCGCGATTCGCTCGCTGGCTTCGTTGGCTAAGATCAACGAGCTGGATCATCTCGGCGGAGGGTTAGAGCTGATACCGTCGCTATTGTTGACGCTGGCGGTCAGCGATTACGAGAAGATCGAATATACCATCGAACACGCGCATACTTCGGTCGGTTATTACGCGGCTTTGGCGGCATTGGGTTTTATCGATGATGAGATCGTCGTCGAGGGTTTTCGCCGCGGATTGGATATTCCTGGACACGTGTCCTGGCTGCCGGGCGGCACCCAGCTTAATGGTGGGCGCCTTGGCGTGATGGTGCCGGTGGCGGTGGGCCAGGCGCTGGGCAAGCGCGCCAATTTTGGCAAGGGCTCGTGGGTGGTCTGCCACTGCGGCGACGCCGGTTATATTTCGGGCCAGGCGCTCAACGGCTTTAATGGCGCCTCGGCGAACGGCGCGCCGATTACTTTCGTCATGCACCGCAATGGGATCCAGCTTTCGGGCACTACCGAGGCGATTATGGACAACGATCCGCGCGGCATTGTCGCCGCGATGGGTGTAGAAGTGCTGGAGACCAAAAGCCTGCACGACATGGCGGGCCTCTACAAAGTGTATCGCGAAGCCTACAAATTGGCGCAGAGCGGCAAGCCGACGATGATCTATCCGACGGGTACGCGCGAACGCCTCGGCGATCTCGGCGATCGTTTGGGCATCGGGAAAGAGGTGGAAGCCTTTGCCACAGCGAATGGAGTTCAGATGGGCACGCGTGTCTGGGTGCCAGGTTCGCTGATGAGCTATCGCGATGTGGTGTCGATGCTCGAGTGCATCTTTCTGGTCAATAATCTGCCCGGTGGCGCAGGTCACCACGACGGACATATGAAGGGTCGCGACGCCGCCAAGGTCTTGCGCAACCCGATGTTCAAAAAGACGACGGCGCAACGCCAGGCCGCTTCTGCGTTACGCCGTAAGAAGAAGCGGCAGGTCGTAACGAAAGCCCGCCCGGCGCCCGGCAGCCGCAACTTGCTACTGCCCAAGAGCGCGAAGAAAAAAGTCAGTCTGCCCCCGGTCGGCAAGAGCGAAAGCGCACGCGCCGGGTCTGAGGCGGGTTATGCCGCAGTGGCCGCGCGTTTTCCCGACGATGTCTTTGTCGTCAGTTGCGATCTGGATCCCTCGACCAAGCTGGCCAAAGCGAGGGCCTTCTTAAAAGCGGACCACCAGTTCGAGATGAGTATCGAAGAGCAGGCGGCCTGTCTGATCACCAATGGCTTGGCGATGAGCGGCGGCGGTCCACAACTCAATGTGGTCTCGACCTTCGCCGCCTTCTACGAGGGCATCGCCCGCGAGGGTTTCGACATGTGGCGCTACCAGCGCAACCTGACCGGTGTCAACGAGGGCATCAACGCGGCGTTCCACGTTTCGCACGTGGGCGCTTGCACCGGCCGCGATCATTTTTCGGGTTGGGGCCTGGATTGGATCAATATCGGCCTGTGTTATCTGCCGTATATGCACCGTTTTTATGCACCCTCCGACGCGCGCTCGGCCTTCTTGGCCGTCTGCGATATGGCGGCGCACTATGGCGCGCATATGATCGGCATCCCGCGCGATTCGCTGCCGACGCTCGAAAAGCAGGACGGCTCGGGTCCGTTATGGGAGGCAGGTGACGACTGGGAAGCGGTGACGGCTTATCGCACTGAACCGAAAGCGCAGAAGGCCATTCTGGCGATGGGCGCACCGGCTTTCTTAGCGGGTCAGGCGGCCGACAAACTCGGCGGCAAGGTAGACGTACATATCGTTAACGGTTTGCCGCTGGCAGCTGGTGAACTAGAGAAACTCGTGCGCCGTTATCCCAAGGGAGTAGTGACCATTGAGGACGGGTTGATCGGTGGAGTCGATGCGGGGCTGCGCGGTTTTGCCGCTTTGGTGGCAGGCGTGGCGGCCGAGAACAAGGTGTCCGCGGCCCATGTCGGCATCACCGACCCGACGACGGCGCCTTCCGAGGGCCATATGGAGACCTGGGCGCATTTCGGCCTTACGGCCCAGGCACTCGTCGCGGCGGTGAAGGGACTATAGACTTTGCGTTTCACATTGTTGTTTCTGGCCATCGCGGTGTTCGCGGCGTGTGGCGGGGATGATAGTGAAATACTTCAGGCGAACACGATAGCAACTGAGGAGCAGTTCATGGCAGAAGAAGACACGGACGAACAGGCGCCGGAGCAATTTTCAGTTCTATTCGAGACCAGCGCCGGCAATTTCAAGGTCGCGGTGACGCGCGCTTGGGCACCACACGGTGCCGATCGTTTCCACGCGTTGGTGACCAGCGGTTATTACAACGAGCAGCGCTTCTTCCGGGTGGTGCCCGGTTTTGTGGTGCAATGGGGCATGAGTGGAGATCCGGCGCTGACTAGTCAGTGGCGGAGCGCGGGGATCTCCGACGATCCGGTCGCCGAGAGCAATACGCGCGGCCGCATCACTTTCGCCGCGACCAGTTTGCCCAATAGCCGCACGACCCAGGTCTTTATCAACTTCGGCGACAACGTCAAACTCGATGGTATGGGTTTTGCGCCCTTCGGCGAGGTGGTCGAGGGCATGGAGATCGTAGACGTGATTAATGCCGAATACGGCGAGAATCCCGACCAGGGAGAGATCGGCGAGCGCGGCAATGACTACTTGATCGAGACCTTTCCCGATCTGGATTATATCGTAACGGCGAACATCGCCGAGTAAACGAACCACTATGCAAAGAGGTATTGAGATATGAAGCATATTGCACTGATGGTCAGCGTGCTCTGGGCCTTGGGCTGCGGGGCCGGTGATCAAGGCGCGGAAGGAAACACGGCGCTCTTGCAGGATCCTAAGAGCGATGCGATAAAACAAGAGTCGCCCGCCGATTTTACGGCGCTCTTTGCGACCAGCGCCGGCGATTTCAAAATTCATGTGACGCGCGAATGGTCGCCTCGTGGCGCCGACCGTTTCTACAACCTGGTCAAAAACGGCTTTTATAATGAGCAACGTTTCTTCCGTGTAGTGCCTGGTTTCGTGGTGCAGTGGGGCATAAGCCCCGATCCGGAGCTGACCAAAATCTGGCACACCGCCAATATTCTCGACGACCAGGTCAAGCAACAGAACAAACGCGGTCGCATCACTTTCGCCAAGCAGGGCCAACCCAATACTCGCACTACCCAGATCTTTATCAATTATGGCGACAATCTCAATCTTGACGGCATGGGTTTTGCGCCCTTCGGCGAAGTGATCGAGGGCATGGAAGTGGTTGACGAGATCAATGCCGAATACGGCCAGCAGCCGAATCAGGGGCAGATTTCCGGGCGGGGTAATTCTTATCTGGAGGAGAACTTCCCGAACCTCGACTATATCAAGACGGCGACGATCGTCGACTGAGGTGAGTCAGATACGCAACGAGGCTGTCGGACTGCAAGCCGGAGCCCTGGCCCTCTTGACTTCGGTGTTGTGGGGTGGCAACCCCGTGGCGATCAAGATGGGTCTCGACGGCGTGCCGCCGGCGGCGATGGCCGGCCTGCGTTTTGCATTGGGCGCTCTGACCGTTTGGGTCGGGGCGCTTTTTGCGGGTATTCCGTTGCGCGTACCCGCCAGTCAATGGAGGGGGCTGGGCGGTCTGGCATTGCTTTTTGCCTTGCAGATCTGGTTGCTCAACGCGGGTACTGAGCACACCACGGCCAGTCGTTCGGGGGTGGTGATCAACGTTTACCCTTTTTTTACCGCGCTTTTTGCACATTTGCTTGTCGGTGATCGGTTGGGGCTGGGCAAGTGGTTGGGTTTTGCTTTCTCGTTCGCGGGTGTGCTATTGCTGTTTTGGGAGTCGCTCTCGTTTGCGGAGACGGGTTATTTGCTCGGTGACGCGATGGTGGCGGCGAGTGGGTTGCTCCTGGGGTTGCGGCAAGTGGTGATTAAGCGTCTGGTGCAGGGGCTCAACCCCTATCAGGTATTGTTCTGGCAGGCGATGCTG
>DQLG01000433.1 GCA_015660315.1 Candidatus Latescibacterota bacterium | reverse complement strand
TGCCAACGGTCACCGCGCTGGAAAAATCGAGCATCGCCATCAAGGAGTATATCGGTTGGTGGATCTATCGAATGCTTGGTTGGATCCAGTAGCTCTTAATCTTGGCGCAACTCCGGCGGCTCGCCGCGCGAATAGCCCTGGGCGATATCGTCGCAGCGCTCGTTGTCGGGGTCGCCGGCGTGGCCTTTGGTATATTTCCACTCGATGCGTGCGGAATTGAGTTCGTCTAATTCGCGCCAAAGGTCTTGGTTGAGTACGGGTTTTTTGGCGGCGGTGCGCCAGCCCCTGCGCTTCCACCCGTGAATCCATTCGGTGATGCCTTTGCGCAGGTATTCGCTGTCGGTGACCAAGGTGATCGCGATATCTGCCTCGGCGGCTTTTAGGCCTTCGATTGCCGCCTGCAGTTCCATGCGATTATTGGTGGTGTCGGGAGCGAAACCACCCAACTCGCGTATCCGACCGTCTCCATAAATCATGCGGGCGGCCCAGCCGCCAGGGCCCGGGTTGCCCGAGCAGGCGCCGTCGCTGAAAATTGTCAGTGTTTGCAATAGGTCTCGCTCTTTGTTTGGCTGTTGTATATTGGGAATTGCCCTTAGATTATAGGCCGCTTAAACCTGGTGTCAATTCGTGGGAGAAAAAAATGGCAGTGTATGATGTGGTGATTATCGGCGGTGGCCCCGGCGGCTATTCGGCGGCGATACGCGCTCGGCAATTGGGTTTGAAAACGGCTTTGGTCGAAGCAGCGGATTTGGGCGGGGTTTGTCTCAATTGGGGCTGTATTCCGACTAAAGCTCTGCTCAAGCAGGCCGAAGTCTACCAACTCTTGTTGCGCGCTGACGAGTTTGGCTTGAAGGTCGGCGAGCCGGAAGTCGATTGGACGGCGGTTATCGGTCGCAGTCGTCAGGTTGCCGAGCGATTGTCAAAGGGCGTGGCCTATCTGATGAAGAAGAACGAGGTTGAGGTTTTCACCGGCCGGGGTCGCCTTACGCCGAGTCGCAATGTCGCGGTCGCAGACGGCAAGGGGACCGTCGTCGCTGAATTAGAGGCTGCGAATGTCGTGTTGGCAACCGGCAGTCGCCCGAAATCGATTCCAGGCGTTGAATTCGACGGCGAGAAAATTCTTTCGAGCAGAGAGGCGATGATCGCTGAAAAACGGCCCAATTCGTTGGCGATTATCGGTGCGGGGGCGATTGGTGTCGAATTTGCCTATTTCTACCGGGCCTATGGCAGTGAAGTCTTGTTATTAGAGGCGCTGCCGCAGGTATTGCCGCGCGAGGACGAAGAAATTGCGGCCGGTTTAGCTGCTAGCCTGGTTCGGCAGGGTATTGAGGTGGCGACGGGGGCGAGAGTTGTAGAGGTGAAAAAACAAAAACGCCAAATCGCCTTGCGCTACCAGGTAGATGGCGAAGAGCAGAGTCGCAAGGTGGACCGGGTGTTGGTGGCCACCGGAGTGCAGGGCAATATTGAAGGTTTGGGCTTGGAGGTAGCGGGCGTGCACGTTCGCAATGGCGCGATCGAGGTCAATGGTCGCATGGAGACCAATGCCAAGGGCGTCTACGCCATCGGCGATGTCGCTGGGGCACCGCAATTGGCGCATGCTGCCGTGCAGGAGGGGATTGCGGCGGTGGAATTCGCCGCCGGTCGTCAGCGGCCTGAACTCGACCGCAGACAAGTGCCCAGTTGCACCTATTGCCAGCCGCAGGTGGCTAGTGTCGGTCTCAGTGAAAAAGAGGCCAGAGAAGCGGGCTACGATGTCAAGGTGGGGCGTTTTCCCTTCGCTGCTAGCGGCAAAGGGCAGGCTATCGGCGAGACGGAGGGCTTGGTCAAGCTGGTCTTTGATGCTCAGTATGGCGAATTGCTCGGTGGAGCGATTCTCGGGGCCGAGGCGACGGAGTTGGTGGCCGAATTGGGGCTGGCGCTACGTCTGGAAGCCACATATGAAGAACTGCTATTTACCGTTCATGCTCATCCAACCCTTTCCGAAGCGATAATGGAAGCGGCGGGAGAGGCTTTTGGTGAGGCGATTAACCTCTAAGGGGAATATGGATCACGCGGAGACCTATCTCAAAGATTTGCAGGATGCGCTTGCGGTTTTAGACTTGGACCAGGTCAAAAAGGCGCGTCAAGCGCTATCCGAAGCCAGGGCCGAGGGTAAGCAGATTTTCGTCTGTGGCAACGGAGGTAGTGCTTCAACCGCGAGCCATCTGGCCACCGATTTGGGTAAGGGGGCTAGTCAGGCCTCAGCAGAAGCCTTCAAGGTTATGTCGCTGACGGACAATATCGCTTGGATTACCGCTCTGGCCAACGATATGAGCTATGAGCATGTCTTTGTCGAGCAATTGCGCAATTTTGCCCAACAGGGCGATGTGCTGCTTGCGATAAGTGCCTCGGGTAATAGTCCTAATGTGATCAAGGCGGTCGAGTTTGCCAACCAACAAGGTCTGACAACTCTTGGCTGGACGGGGTTTGATGGGGGGCGTTTGGCATCGTTGGTCGATTTGCCTATCGTCGTGGATAGCCACCATATGGGCAGGGTGGAAGATGTTCACATCGTCTTGATGCATTTGGTTTGTTATTACTTTATGGAGTCGTAGTGATGAGTGCGCCCAATGCGAATATTCTCTGACCGCAGATACCGTCGCTCACCCCACTTTTGCCGGCCCCGAGCCGGGTCCTGTGCCGGTAGCGGCCGATGGAGCCTGTGTAGCGGCATGGTGATCAATCATTTGGGGGAAACTACCAATGTGGCCGTCCGCCATATCAACGTATTAGCTGGTTATGCCTTGCAGACGGCCGACCAGTATATCTTTGGTATCGGCGGCGATAGAGATGGGCAATCTGCTCTGGCCCGGGCGAAACGTATTGGTCTTAAAATGGCGCTGATTTAGCGGTCGTTTTGCCGAGATGGCGACCGGCGTTGGGGCCGATGTCGATATATTATCCGTTGATGACGGGACTGGTCGTAACGGCAGAACATGTTGCCGAACGGCTAAAAGAGCGCTCCCATGATGTCGCAACGATGGTGCAGGGCGAGACTGCTAGCGGAGTTTGCACCACGGAGTTGCCCGCGATTGCGCAACTGTGCAAGCAACAAGGGGCTTGGGTCGTCTCGATGCCGTGTGCACATTGTAGGATCCCCAATTTCTTTCGCGTTCTGCACGCTTTGGGCGTTGTCTTTGCTAAATAAAAGGCTTGTTTCGATACCAGCGCAGCATGGCAGCACTCAAAGGTTATATGTCCCGTTATGTCGATGAGATACTCTGAGGAGAAAATTATGAGCGGCCCATTGCACTATCCCACCTACGAAAGTCTCGGGGTGCGCCCCTTGGTCAATGCGAAGGGGACTTATACGATTATCAGTGGCTCGTTAGTCCTGCCCGAGGTGCGACAGGCGATGAGCGAGGCCTCCAAGCGCTATGTCAACCTCGATGAGCTTATGGAGGCGGTTGGCGCGCGCATTGCCGAGTTGATGCAATGCGAGTGGGGATTGGTCACTAATGGTTGTGCTGCTGCGCTATGTCAGGTCACCGCTGCTTGTATTGCGGGCACCGATCCAGAGCAGATGGCTCAGTTGCCCAGTACTACAGCGCTGCGCAACGAAGTGCTGGTCCAGCCGAGCCATCGCCATGTATATGACCATGCGGTGCGAATGACCGGTGCGAAATTAATCGAGGTCGAGACGCGGCAAGACCTCGAGGCGGCCCTATCGGATCGCACGGCGATGTTACTAGTCTTTGGCGATGCGGCCGAAAGGGGACAGATCACGGTGGCTGAAATGGCGGAAATCGGCCATCAGCACGGCGTGCCGACGCTGGTCGACGCGGCTGCGGAGCGGCCTGACGCACCCAATTGGTACTTGGAACAAGGGGCCGATGCGGTGGGATATTCCGGGGGTAAGTGTTTGCGCGGACCGCAGGCGGCCGGTTTGGTATTGGGGCGCAAAGAGCTTTTGCAGGCAGCTTTTCTCAATGCTGCACCGCATCACGCGCTCGCTCGGCCGATGAAGGTGGGCAAAGAAGAAATTATGGGCATGATGGCCGCGGTGGAGCAATGGGTGGTGCGTGATCACCAAGCCGAGTGGGCAGAGTGGGAGCGGCGCTTGAGCGTTGTGGGCGAAGCGGTGGAGAAATTTCCCTCTGTGCAGACCCAGATTCATCAGCCCGGTCGTTCTAATGTCGCGCCTACGCTGGGTATAAATTGGGATCAGTCGAAGCTCGTTATCGGTGGGGCGGATGTCGCGGCACAATTAGCTGAAGGTGAGCCGCGCATCGAAGTGTTTTCCAGTGAAAATGGTTTTTCGGTCAATCCCTATATGATGGAACCCGACGAAGAGCAGATTTTGGCGGATCGAATTAATGAAATAATGTCGGCAGTGTAAGTATCTCTCTTTCAATTACTTGTTGCA
>DQLG01000689.1 GCA_015660315.1 Candidatus Latescibacterota bacterium | reverse complement strand
CGCGACGGGAGTGGTAAAACATGTAGCCGCGCCAGAGGAACTGGCGCGTTGTTCGGCCTATGTGGACGGGGAGGCGCATATACCCAACTATGTACACCAGCGGCTGCTGATCGCTAATTTCTCGGGACATGCAGCGGCGCAGGACCTCGTTGTCAAAGTGGGCAACGATATCTTGGCGTTTAATCATCGGCTCGAAGTGCTGTGGCACTATCGCAACAAGGAATACCGTTATCCGGCACACTCGGCGTATATCCCGGCGGTGGGGGACCTCGACGGGGACGGGCGCGACGAAGTCAATGGCGGGCATTATGGGTTGGATCACGACGGAAGCATATTGTGGGAAACCTTCTTGGGGAATAATGCCGATAGCGTGCTGGTCGAGGAATGGGACGGCGGGCACGCGGCCATTATATCGGGTAGTGGTCAGATTTTGAATGCCGAGGGCAAACACCTGCTGCATTTGGGCGAGGAATTGGTGCCGCACGGCCAGGAAGTGCGCTGCGGAAACTTTCGCCACGATCTGCTTGGGCGCGAGTTGGCCATTCGCCACAATGGACACAATCCCGAGGTGATGATCGTCTCTTGTGACGGAGAGGTACTCTGTCGTTTCACGGTGGATGAATCGCCCAACAATACGGGGATGGAAACCATTCGTTGGCATGGGGCTGGGCAGGCGGATCTGCTCTATAGCCCGGCGGCGCTTTTTGACGGCCTTGGCAACAAGGTGGTGAGCTTCTTCGAACTGCCGGCGCCGACCGGCGGTCGGATGGGTTGGTATCACTGTTTTGCGGCGGATCTCTGCGGCGAGGGGCGAGAGGGGGTTGTGTTGTATGACCCCTATGGCGACGCGGTATATGTCTATGCAGCCGTGCCATTGGATCCGGGGCAGCTCGATAACTATAGACATACCGCGCAGCAGTACAATGCGCGATTAATGGATTAATTAGGAGCGTAGATGTCGGTCGACAAATTTCTAGTTGTTTCAATTGACTGTTGGCGCTACGACGCGCTGAGCCGGACTAATGCGCTATTCAATACGCCCAAATTCGATTTACTGACGCGGGATTACGCGTTGGCCGAGCGCTATTTCGTCACTGCGCCGGCGACTAGGCCTTCGCATTCTTCATTATTTACCGGACTCTATCCCTTTGAGCACGGCCTCTTAGGCCAGACCTATTTGAAGATGTTCGCCGGTATTGACAATCTCTTCGATGCTTTTATCGGCGCCGGATATAGCGTCAAGGGTTTTTCCGAGCGTGCGGATGTCTTCCGCTTCCTAGACTTCGAACCCCATATCGGTCCGGTCGACGACGAAGTGGCGAGTCAGCATCTGTGTTCGTTGGAGCGTTTGGCCACCGCCCTTATCGAGCCAGATGACCGGCCGCAGTTCAAGTTTCTGCACTTTTGGTATACGCATGGCGGCTATGGTCTCAGCGGTATTCCCGGCGTGCCGAACCTGCGAGAGTTGGTTGAGTTGGGTGAGACAGAAGAGGCGTTGCGCTATTATTACGCGGCGGTGAACCACGTGCTCGAATTCTCCTTGGTCGAATTATTGCAGAAGGTGAACCTCGATGAGTGGGCGGTCTTTATCTGCGGCGATCACGGTGAGGGTTTTTGCGACGAAGTTATGGCGCATGGCGACCGATTGCATCCGAACGTGGTGCATGTGCCGATGCTGGCCCATATGCCCGGTGGGCTTTCGTTCCCGGCGGGGCCGGTGTCTGCGATTGACTTGTTTCCCACGCTTACCGCATTGGCTGGTATAGATACGGGGTACAAGGGCCATGGGCGAAGCTGGTTGGGCGGAGACGAGTCTTTTACCGACCGGTGGGTATTGTCTGAATTAGATAGCCTGTATGGCGTCGGTTTTCTCAGTGCCAATAACCTGCAGCTGGCTCACGACCGCGTTACTTCGCGCACTGGGATAGACGACAACGAAATCGCCAAATACGACAAAGGCATTCGCGAATGGTGTTTGTGTGATGGCGAGTATTTCTATCGCGAGAACGAGCAGACGGCACAATTCGTGTTACGCGATTTGAATACCGGTGCTGATCTAGTCTGCGCGGACCCGCAAGACCATCGCACGCGCTATGGTGCGCTGCTCGACGATTCGGCGTATAAGAATATGCAGGGGCAGGAGACGTCGACCGATGAGGCGGCGATTCTGGAGAAACGGCTTAGGGATTTGGGGTATATCGAATAAGAACTGGCACAACGCCGCTTCACAAGGGGACAAATATGGGTAAAACACGGATTGGTATTATCGGTTGCGGCGGCATGGCCCGCTCGCACGCTTCGCGTTTTGTGGAGGTGCTCGACCGCATCGAGGTGGCGGCTGTCGTCGACATTGAACGGGACAAGGCTGAGGCGGTGGCTGCAGTGTTGGACAATGACCCGATCGTCGAGACGGATTATCAGCGGGTATTCGAATATATCGACGCGGCGCTAGTGGTTCTGCCCCACCATCTGCACCACGAGGTGACGCTGGCCTGTTTGCGTGCTGGCAAACACGTGATGGTTGAAAAGCCGATGGCCAATAGCGAGACGGAATGCCTAGAAATGATCGCCGAGGCACAAGAGCGCGGATTGGTACTGATGGTCGCCTATTGTATGCGTTATCATCCATTGGTGGTCAAGATGAAAGAGCTGATCGAGCACAAGGTCTATGGCGAGGTGTTCCAGCTTTCAATCTGGACCGAACAGCTCACGCGCTATGTCGAAGGGCATTGGGCGCATTCGGCTGCAACATTGGGCGGTGGGCAGTTTTTCAGCCACGGTTGCCACTATATCGACCTGATGCTGTGGATGATGGGGCGGCCGGTGCGCGGTAACCACTACGGCACGAACTTCTGTACGCCCTGGATGGAGAAAGAGGGCACGAGCAATGCGACGATCGAATTCGAGAGCGGAGCACTTGGTTATCACTTTGGTACCTGGGGCGCCCAGGGCACGCGGCTCGGTTATGCTTTTCACGCGCATTGCGAGCGGGGCATGCTCGAGATTGATCTGGCGAGGGGCAAACTGATGGCGCATACGCGGGCCGAAGAACACGAGGCCGGTAAACTGGTCAGCCGCCAGCGCGAAGAGGTGCTGATGGAGGCCAAAAACGCCAAACACACCGAGTTGGAGATGGCGCACTTTGTCGACTGCATCGAGACGGGGCTGACGCCTTTGACTGATTCGATCGGCAGTCTCGAAGGGTTGCAGGTAATTTGGAAGCTCTATGAGGCGGAGGAGCGGCGGGAGATGGCCGATTTGCGTGGGTTGGGGTTGGGGACTTGGGCACTGCGGGACTGACCGCGCCGGGGATTTTTAATAGTCCCCAGGCCGTCGTCACGACCACTTTTCCGGCCGCACCCTGCGAGGCCCTTTTGCCCTGCACCACCCTTAAAAATCCCCGGCGTGGCCACCCCCTTCGCGGGTTAGCTGCTTGTGTCCTCGTGATACCGAAAAAACACTCGGCGCGATCAGTTCTCCACCGGGGCACTGTCCAGGTTAATGAGATGGGTGTCGATTGGTAACATGCCTAGGAGCCGGAGATTTTAAGCGTGTTGTCTAGTCTAGGACGCGCTCTTGTCCTGATGAAACCTCATCCAATTGCGCCCTTTCTTCTGCCGTAATCGACCAACCCACCGCACCTACATTATCTTCCATATGCGCGACGGTATCGCCGCCGGTGATCGCCATGTTCACCTCGGGGTGCGAGAGCACCCAGTTGATAGCGGTTTGCGCGGATGTTTTGCTGTGCGCGGCGGCGATTTCACGCAATAATTCGAGTGTCGCCTGCGCGGTCGCGTTCATTTCTTTGGCGAGGTGGCCGGCGCGTACTGTGGCGTAGAGCGTGCCGGATGGGGCGGCTTGTCCAATGGTATAGGCTCCCGACAGCAGACCGACGCCCAATGGGCTATAGGTCATCACGCCGAAACCCTGGTCGCGTTGCGCCGGCCACATCTCCCTTTCGAGTTCGCGGTTGAGCAGGTTATATGGATTCTGGATGCAGATCAATGGGTCTAAACCGGCCTGGTCTTGTATCCAGCGCGCCTTGAGCACTTGCCAGGCCTGGAAGTTGGAGACGCCGATATAACGGGTTTTACCGGCTTTTATCAGGTCGTCCATGGCGCGGAGTGTTTCGTCGAGCGGGGTGCCGTCGTCGTAGCTGTGCAGGATATAGACGTCGACGTGGTCGGTGTCGAGTCGGGTGAGGGTGCGGTCGATTTCGCGCATGATATGGTAGCGGGATAGTCCTGAGTCGTTGGGGCTGTCGCCGACACTGCCGCAGACTTTTGACGAGATGACGAGGTCGTCGCGGTGGCGTTTGAGCACGCGCCCGAGGATCTGTTCGCAGGAGCCTGCATTTTTGCGGTGGTCTTCGAGACCATAGACATTGGCGCAATCGATGAAGTTGATGCCTAGCTCGATGGCGCGTTCGATGACGCGTTCGGCTTCATCGGGGTCGGCTTGGCCACGGAAGCCGAGGCCGAAGGCGAGGCGGGACACTTTCAGGCCGGCGGTACCGAAATTGACGTAGTCCATGAGATAGCTCCTTAATTCAATGCGGTGGAAACGACGAGGCCAACAAAGAGCAGAATAACGCTATGGAAAATGCACTTTACGCGTAGCGCGGATGGCGCGAGATTAACTCGGTGTTGGCGCCTGCTTCGCCGCGCATAAGGTAGATCGGCCGGGTAGAAAAATGCGTTTGGTAGTGTGCCGAACCGCTCTCCTTGCTCGTCGAGCGGTCCCACAGCGACGAGGCGGGCATAAAGCGCAACACATAGGCGGCGCGGCGTTTAGGCGAGCGGTTGGGTTGGGAGCCGTGCACGAGGAATACGTCGTGCAGCGAGAATTCTCCGGTGCGCAACTCGTCGTCCTTGGCGTTGCCCGCATCGAAATAGGCCTCTTCGGTGACTTGGTTGAGTACCAGGTCTTCGCGATCGTCCTGTCGGTGCGGGAAGAGTTCGGCATTTTTGTGTGAACCGGGTATATAGCGCATACAGCCGTTTTCGCTAGTTACATCGTCAATGGCGAGCCATACCGAGCACGTTTTCAAGGGGGCGATCGGCCAGTATTCGCCGTCCTGGTGCCAGGGGACTTCGAGACCGGTATGTGCCGGTTTGCAGAAAAACTGTCCGCCCCAGAGGATGATGTCGCAACCCAGGATCGCGGCCACGTAGTCGACGATCTCGTAGGTGCCGGCGATGGCCAACCACTCGTCGGTGATCTCTTTGGGCAAGCCGTTCCAACCGGGCAGATAGGGGCAGACGATGCTTTCGGGTGGTAGGCCCTTGGTTGCGACCAGCGTGCGGTCGGCCAGAGCGCGCATGCGCCGCATGGTCTGCTCGGGCAGACGGCAAGCGGGTTTGACCAGGCCTTCTTCGGCGAAGGTCTGCATTTCCTCTGGACTCAGTTTAGTCGTCATACTTTTTGCTCCCGGGCATAGGCCGCGATTTCATCCAATGAGGCGAAGCCCATCTGTATCATATTCACCCTCAGGTCGTCCAAAAGAATCTCGACTGTGTGGTCTCCGCCATAGCGGCCTAAGGCCGCTGCGCCGTAGATAAAGGGGCGACCGAGAAAGACGAAGTCCGCGCCGAGGGCCAGGGCCCGGAGGATATCGAGACCAGAGCGGATACCGCTGTCAAAAAGGATGGGTGTGCGGCCGTTGACCTGGCGCACGATGGGCGGCAAAAGGTTTATCGCCGCCGGCGCGGCGTCGAATTGCCGGCCGCCGTGGTTGGAGATCTGGATCGCGTCGATGCCGATCCCAATGGCCTTTTCGGCGTCCTCCGGGTGGTGGATGCCCTTGACCACCAGCGGCCCCTGCCATTCGTCGCGGACTTCCTTGAGATAGTCCCAGGAGACGATGCCGATCATTTTTTGCCTGACGAACATGGCGGTCGTGGCCATATTGGCCGATCGCGCGTATTTCTCCATCGTACGCAGTTTCGGCAGACCGGCCTTTAGCGTATGCAAGGTCCAGGTCGGGTTGCAGAAGGCCTCATAGACGAAGCGGGCGGTGATCCGAGGCGGCATATGCAGGCCCGCGCGGGTCTGTCTTTCGCGACGACTCGGCGCCGGGGTATCGACGGTTACTGCCAAGGTGCCGAAGCCGGAATCTCGCGCCCGCTGCAATAGGTCCTGGCGCACTTCGCGGTCGCGCGGCGAGTAGAGCTGGAACCAGCCCATATCGCCGACGAGCGGCCCAACGGTCTCCGGCGTCTGGGTGGCGACGGTGCTCAGGCAATAGGGGATCGAATAACGGGCGGCCGTCTCGGCGAGGATACATTCGGCGCGCGGCCACATCAGACCGGACAAGCCGACCGGGGCGATGCCAAAGGGGGCCTGGTATTCACGGCCGAATAAGTTCGTCGACATATCCGGCTTCAGCTCGCCTTTGAGCAGCTTGGGCACCAGGGTGACTTTTGCCATCCCCTCTATATTCCTTGCTACCGCGCGTTCATCCGTTGTGCCGGATTCGAGGTATTCGCGGGCCACATGCGGCATTCTTTTTAGCGCTCTTCGCTGTAGGTCACTGATGGCCGGGTAGCGATCCATCAACTCGGCCATATGGTTGTCGCTCATAAACTGTGCTGCTCCATCCTGTCGGGTGTCGAACGGTTATATAGTACGCGCGGGCAGCCTTTGCGCGCAACCGTCAATGCTGCTTTCGTCGAGCGACTATTTTACAATTTTACGGTGAAGTAATATGTTCAGCAGAACGCATTTTGCCTATATGGCAACGCGATTATTTCATTTTTGCGATGGGAAACGATGTTATGAGGATGCTGGTCGCGCTAGTCTGTGGGTTGTCACTGGTCTGGATCGGGTGCGGAGACGATACAGCTTTGGGCAACGGCAATGCGAGCGGTGATTGCGAAAGCAATGTGCTGGCCGGCGATTATACTATTCGTTCGGCGCAGGAGGCCATCGCGTTGGAGCGCAAAGGCGGTTGTAATTATACCATCGCGGGGAATCTGGAGATCACCAGGACGCAATTGCGCATCTTCGAGCATATGAACGAACTCGGTGCGGTGGGCGGCGATGTCAATATTTACGACAATGAGGAACTGGAGAGCTTTGAGGGCTTGGGTGACTTGGCGATGGTTGGCGGCGATGTCAATATCTACGACAACGAAATCCTGGAGAATCTAGAGGGTTTGTCGTTCCTGCAGAATGTCAGCGGCAATGTCAACGTTTTCCGCAACGACAAGCTCGCCAATATCGACGGTCTGTTCAAACTCGAAACCGTCGCGGGCGACGTGCGCGTCAACAACAACAATAAATTGCTGCAACTCGACGGCCTCTTTGGTCTGATCGCTGTCAGCGGCAACCTCGTCATTGAATTCAACCCGTCGATCGAACTGATTGAGGACCTGTCGAACCTGCGCACAGTCGGTGGTGACCTGATCATCAATAACAATCTCCGCCTGGAGAAGATCGAGGATATGTCGGGTTTGCAGGAAGTCGGCGGCAATTTGAGCATCGGCGAGAATGCGCTCTTGGATATGATCGAAGACATGTCGGGCCTTGGTAGCGTCGGCCAAGACTTGAATATTTACAGCAATAAGCGCTTGACCAGCCTTGTGGGTTTGGCCAATCTGGCCTTGGTCGGCGGCAATCTCAATATCTACAATAACGAGAAACTGACCGACCTCGAAGGGCTAGAACGCTTGGCACAGGTTGGCAAGGACCTCAATATCTACGACAACGAGAAATTGGCCGACCTAATCGGCCTAGCCAATCTGCTGACGATTGGCGAGAAGATCTTTATCGTCGAAAATACCAACCTGCCCACAAGCGAAGCCCTAGCCCTAGCCGACCGCGCCGCTACCGGCGAAGTATCAATCCAAAACAACAAAAACTAATCTAACCCACTTACAGACCACTGCTCTCGCATCTGTAAATAGCGGTAACTACTATAATTGGTCGAGGTCTGGGTGTGGTGTGCGACGTAGGGTGTTTTTTGGGGTGGTTGAGCGGTAAAAGGGCCTGGTCGGGTAGTGCGGGGGAAGTGGTCGTGACGACGGCCCGGGGGGGCTAAAACACCTGGGACGTGCACTACGACCAGATCGCTCCCTCGCCGTTCTATCGATTCATGTTCGATACTGCATCTTCGACGTATTATCCCTCCATACCCGTAATGATCCGCTCCACTTCCTCGACCGAAGTCTGCTCGGGGTCGATATCGTCGGCAACGACGCGGCCGTGGCGCAGCACGACAATACGGTCGACGACCTGGAAGACGTGGTGGATATTGTGGGCGATGAAAATACAAGAGTGCCCCGAATCGCGGGCATTGCGCACGAAACGCAGCACGCCCTGTGTCTCGGCGACACCGAGGTTGTTGGTCGGTTCGTCGAGGATGATCAGTTCGCTGTCGAAATGCATTGCGCGGGCGATGG
>DQLG01000163.1 GCA_015660315.1 Candidatus Latescibacterota bacterium | reverse complement strand
GTAAGGATCTGGAATATTGCGGCCAACATATCTTATAAGGTATTTTTAAAAAAATTGCCTGGGTGTCTCGTCGATTATCACTTACCTCATCCAACCTGCCTCTCCGCCTGGCCAACCGACCCGCCGCCAAACATTGTAACAGCGCCTCCTCGATAAGATTATTACGGGTCCGCTCAGCCGATCTTTACACCCTGGACTTCAAAGATTTCCTTGAGAAAGTTCTCTCCCATGATCTGGTAACCCTGGGCGTCCGGGTGTAGGTTGTCGGGCAAATATTCGGTGAGGCTTTCGTCGAAGAGTTTGAGTCCATCGACATAATAGAGCTTGTCGTCGCCGCGTTTCTTATACGATTCGACGGCTTCTTGTACCTCGATACGCATCTGCTGCAAGGTCAGACCGACGGTGTTGGGGGTGGTTTCGCGGTCGTGGCCCCAGATCGGGGAGCAGATGGCTAGGGGGATATCGGGGTGGCCGTCGCGGATGGTGGCGATGGTGCCCAAGACCGCCGGACGGAAGGAGCGGGGACTCAAACTGGCGGCGCCGTAGATATTGATGCCGATCTTGGCCGAGAGGAAGTCGGCGGGCAGGTCGCGGATTAGTCGGGCTATTAGTGGGTCGGCGTGGCACTGACCACCAAAACCGAGCGAGGTGAGGTTGAGGTTTTTACCGCGCGCGGCGACGCCGGGCCAGGTGGTCGCGGGCGAGCCGGCGGTGCGGCAATGGGTGATTGAGCTGCCGTAGGTAACCCATTTCAGGCGGGTGTCTTGGCTGGCGGCGATATCGCTGCCGTCGGGTAAGGCAATATGGCGCACGGCGACGGGCATAGCGGGGCTTAGCCAGATTTCGAGCGTTTTGTCACCGGTGGGCAAGTCGGCAAAGCGGACTTCGCTGTCGCCGGCGACAAAGGCGGTAGTGGCGATGATCTCATTGTCGATTACCAGGTCGAAGTTGCCATCTTCGGCGAAGGCTTCGCATACGATGGTCAATTCGGTCGCGGCCGTAGCAAAGCGTACGCGTACGCCCGAGGGCATCTCGGCGCGACCGGCCAATGCGCTGACGCCGGGCGAGTAGATGTCCTGGTCTTGGTGCGGAATGCGCCAGGGTTTAGTGGAATTGGCGTCCGATTCGAGCGAGATCGTGCCACTCCAGGTCAGGCGCGGGTCGGTGGCGGAGATGGTAAGCATTGCACTATTCCTTTCTATGCTGGGTAAGTAGATCTTAAATTAGGTGCTTGCGGAGAGAGGTCAAAACATAAATCGGTTATTGCGGGCGAAAGTGTCGTGTAAAGGAGGATATGGTGGATAAGTTAGGAGAAAATTTAATCTGGATCGAGGATACGTGCAGCGTCTATGGGGTGAAATCCGGTGGCAAAACGCTATTGATCGACTGCGGGACCGATCTGTGCGTGGATGCTGCTGTGGTGAATGTCGATTGTGTTTTGCTCACCCACTTCCACCGCGACCAGTGCTCGGGCGTCTCGCACTGGCAGCAGCACGGGGCCGATATTTTTATCCCTGCCGCCGAATGCCGTTATCTTGAAGAGGCCGATATGCAACGGGCTGCGCATTATCTCTACGACAATTACACTGCCTACTATCCGGGTTTTGGGCCTTTACAAGATGTGCGCGAGGCCAAACCTGCCCGCGACTACGAGACGATTGAATGGCAGGGAATAGGCTTTGAGGTCGTGCCATTGCCGGGGCACACCTTCGGCCAGGCAGGTTATCTCTTTGAAGTCGACGGGAAGCGGTGCCTGGCCTGTGGCGATTTGATGGCCGCGCCTGGCAGACTCGGTGAGTATTACTGGCTGCAGTGGAAATACATGGATTTCCAGGGACACATAAACCAACTCGAAAGCTTGGCGCGTATCGCGGAACTAGAGGTCGATCTGATCTTGCCAGGGCACGGGGCGCCTTTTGCCAAGGCGGAAGCCCGCATCGACGAATTGATCGCCAAACTCGCCGAGATGTACGAACTTTTTCACGGGCGGCCCTATGTGCCTTTTGTGCCCGAATTTCGCGAACTATCGCTGCACGTTTACGAGGTGGTCAATTCGATGGCCAATACGTATATCGTCAAAGATGACGAAGGCCATGCGGTATTGATCGATTGTGGCTATGTCTCGGGCGCGCCGATCGCCGCCAACCCACACCGCTTTATCGATCATCTCACAGCACGGATGCAGAGTGAACTCGGCGTCGAGACGGTAGAATATTTTCTCCCGACACATTTTCACGACGACCACCTGGCCGGTTATGCGATGCTTAAAGCGCGCTACGGTAGCAAGGTAGTTGCCGCCTCGGATCTAAGAGAACTGCTTGAACACCCTGAGCGCTTCGATATGCCTTGCATGGTTCCTGAGGGGGTGACCGTGGATCGGGTAGTCGAACGCGGTGAGCCCTTTCATTGGCGCGGTATTGACTTTTATATCGAACAGTTTCCCGGCCAGACTTGGTATGATCATCATATTTCTTTTGCCGTCGACGGTCGTAATTTCTTAGCCATCGGCGATGCGATCTCGGGGCTGTGTTTCCGCGAAGAGCGCGACTATATCCATTCGTTTATCCCCAAGAACCGCACGCCGCTTTCTGCCTATGGTAGCATTCCGCGCAAGATAAACGAGCGCGGACCTGATTGGGTGCTCACTGGACACGGCGGCGGTGAGGCATACGATACGAAAAAGATGCAGCGCTGGACGGAGTGGATGGATCGTTGGCAGGCGTTATTTACCGATAGCACTGCTGCATCGCACGCCGATAGGGCGATGGATCCGCACTGGATTGAGTTTCGGCCTTATAAAGTCCGTATTCGCCCTGGAGATGAAGTTTGTTTTCGGCTCTATGTCAAAAACCACTCGGCTGAGCAGGAGGCCTGCAGTCTGCGTTTTCGCTCGGTTTCGGGGGTAGCGCTTGATAGCGTGGAAAGGGAGTTTTTGCTAGCAGCCGGACAGACGCAGGAAGTTGAGGTGCGGGCGCGTTTTCCAGAAGTCTTCGTGACGCATTCGCTGCCGGTGCTGGTCGATGTGACTTGGGGTGGTAAGCGTCTTGGGGAAGTGGCCGAGGCGATCGCCTACTGGTAAAATATAGGAAGCCCCGGCCAGATAAACCGACCGAGGCTTCCCCCTTGGGACACACATTGTAGATGGACTTCAGCCCTGGGTATGGGGGTCTTTATCGTTCCCCAGGAGTTGTACGCTTGCACGATGAGTTGACCAATCGGCCGCTACCTCGAGGTGTTACACGCCGCGGAAGCGGCGCTGGGTGATCCTGCAGTGTGCACCCCAAAGGAGTCGTGTGCGGGATTAAATTTTTTCGCTGCGGCCTTTTTCAATCGATCCCATCTAGACGAACTCGAAGCGGGCGATAATGCCTTTGCCGCTGCGGTTGCGATTCTTAACCCGAACCTAAGATCAGCGCGTAGGCCAGTAGTTGCTGATCGTGTGCTAGGCCAATATTGCGACCGGCGGCCAGGCAATTTTCCGTTTCCATTGCACCGGCAAAAAGTGATCCGGGCAACCAGGGCCGCACACCGTCGTCGGCATGGCTGTGCTGATCGACGATGGCGCCGGTGGGCAAACGCACATAGAGCGAAACGCCCGAGGCCGAATAACCGCTGAGATCGGTGAGGACCTCGATGTCGATCACTTCACCGCTGTGCACGTCGATATACGTGGAATCTCTGGTCGTTGCTTCGATGGTCAGGGACTGGCCTAATGCTGGTGTGCAAAAGGCTAATAAGGTCAGTCCGGATCGTTGCTGCGATTCGCCTGGGAAGCATGAGTGCAAACCCCCTATTCATACGATATCGGCACTTTAACTAGCGACTTTAATTCCCAGTGAAAAAAATATATCAAAATAATAGTAAGTATAGTCATAACAATTATTTATAGAGGAAAAATAAAATCACAAATCGCGATAT
>DQLG01000461.1 GCA_015660315.1 Candidatus Latescibacterota bacterium | reverse complement strand
GAACATGTCGGTAATGCGTTCGCGGCTTTCGTGCAACAACTCAACGCCCTGCATCTGGAGCGTCACGGCTTGCTCGTCCGGTTTACCTCTGAGCATCCCAACCTCAAACAGCTAGACGCTCGTGTCCAAAATTTGACCGAAACGATGGGTGAGGAGTTGAAGCGGCGGCGTAAAACGTTGATGACCAATTTTGCAACGTTGGATATAAAATTGGTCAAGCTAAAAGCCGAGCGCGAAAACTTGCCGACGCTAGGCTTAGCATTGGGCCGGAAAGAACGAAAAATTCTCCTTTTCCAGGAGATCGTCATTGTGCTCGAAGAAGAGCTGCAGGCGGCCAAGATCAATGAGGCCAACACCGTCGAATCGGTGGTGTTGATGCAGGCGGCGATCAAACCTTCCGTGCCGAACAACCCGCACAATCCGGTCCAGAGAGCGGTGATGGGTATGGTGCTCGGGTTGGTGCTTGGGGTGGTTTTCGCGGTGATCGCCGAAACGCTTGATACGTCTATTGGCACGATCGAGGACGTGCAAGAATACACCGAGACCAAAGTCGTCGGTGTTATCCCTTTTATCCGCGCGGAGAGCGTGGAGGCGTCGATGAAACGGCGCGGCGTCGAGATCGAAGACGAGCGGATGTTGCAGCGGATGGCGCAGTTGGTGACCTATTTCGACCCGAAATCGACATTGGCCGAGACCTATCGTACGCTGCGGACCAACATCGAGTTCGTTACGGTCGAAAAGGGCGATAAGACGATGATCATTACCAGTTCGACCAGTGGTGAGGGCAAAAGCACGGTCACGGCGAACTTGGCGATGACGATGACCCAGTTGGGCAAGCGGACACTGTTGGTCGATTCCGATTTGCGCAAGCCGACGGTGGCGCGAATGTTTGGTCTAGACAAGGAGCCCGGTCTGGCCGAGGTCATCGTTGGCAACTACGAATGGCGCGAGGTCATCCGCACAGTGACCGATATCGTCACCGGCGGCATGGGCATGGAAGATCTGATGCAGACACAAGGCATCAGCAATCTGCACATTATTACCAGCGGAGCCATCCCGCCGAACCCCGCCGAATTGCTCAACTCTGGCAATATGATGGAATTTATCAAAGAAGTGAGCGAAGTCTACGATATCGTTCTTTTTGACGCGCCGCCAGTCCTGCACGTGACCGATGCGGTGATTCTCGGTAAAAAGGTCGACGGGGCGTTGGTCATCTATAAGGCTGGTGATATTCCGCGTACATCGCTCAAGCGCACGGTCAATCTGCTCAACAGTGTCGAAGTCGATATACTGGGTATCGTGCTCAATGGTATCCGGGCTGACATTAGCGCTGACTACTATGACTTTGGCTATAGTGCATACTATGGTTATGGTACGGAGGAGGAGGAGGAAGGCACCTGGATAAAGAAGGCCCGAGGCTATGCCTACGGCCTTTTTAAACGAGGTGAAGAAGAGGATAACGATGATGACGATCGCAATGGCGGCGATTATGATGATGCGTATGAAGATGAACCAGTATTTGCAGGACAAGAAAGCGGTGGTGGTTCGGGTCGGGTGCGGCACCTGCTCGGCACAATGCTATTGGCAGTCGTAGGAGGGGGCATGATCTGGCAGAGCGGTTATCTAACCCGCCCATTGGGCCTGATTCCGGTTTTTGCCAGTTATAGTGAAGCGACCCTAGATACGCCGACATGGGTACCGATCGCCGAGCCTGCCAATGAACAGATGGCTCCTCCGCCTCCGCCACAAGCTGTTGTCGAATCGTCTCCAGCACCGGCGAAGCAGTTGCCAGATCGCGCAGTGAGACCGGTTGCGGTGGTTGCCAAAATCGCCCCGATTTCGGCACCGGCGGCAACGATGGCGATGACGACAACGGCCAATCCCGTACAGGCCATTGCAAAACCAATGCAGGGGCAGTTAAGGTCGAAACCCCAACCTTATGCTCTTCGCATCGCATCGTATGCGAGATCGAGCAAGTGGGCGGTTGCCGCCGTTGATCAGTTGCGTGAAGCGGGCCAACACGCCTTTCTCGTGCCGACCGCGGATCAGGGGGGCAGGGAGCGGATGGTACGGTTGATGGTTGGAGGATTTCCCAATTGGGATGCCGCTTATCGCGAGGGGCAACGCATGCAGGATAGCGGGCAACTGAAGGAGTTTACCGTCGCTTATTTGCCCTATGCTGCGGAGCTAGACAGTTTCGCCGAATTTGACCAGGCCGGGCGAGTGATCGCCGGTTTGGGTGAGAAGAGCTATTTCTGTTATGTGCAGTCGCAGTCTGTCGATGCCTACAGGGTCCTGGCTGGGGCTTTTGAGACGGATGAGGAGGCGCGCGCTTTCCTCGGTGAATTTGACGGCGCGCGGATCGTACGGCGCTGAAAATATTGCGGACCTGCTTGCGGGAGGATCCGATAAGTCGCTGGATAATTTAGCTGATCCAGCGTTTTTTTTGCCTGCTATTCGATAGCTTGCTAAGCTATAACCTATCTTTAAAATTAATTATTTCGGCTGTTTTTTTGTCGTAAATAGTGAAAATTCGGATCTTCGATTGTGTGCTTATGGCATTTAAATCCAATAACAACTTGATGAGTGGGCAGTCTTCCTTTTTGCTTGTCATTACCGTTTTCTGTTTGATTATCGCCGTGGTTATGGCGAAGTTGCCACCAGTCTACGGCGGGGTCATCGTCGTGGGCATTATCGTCTTTATGGCGACTTTCATGAGCACCGAGGCGGGGCTCTATCTGTTGATCTGTTCGATGTTGCT